>DATDKO010000001.1:0-7313 GCA_036519935.1 Rubrobacter sp.
TGCGCCCATGCTCGACCTGCTCTGGCGCACCAGCTTCAGGTGGAAGCTCCACCCAAAGAGCAACTCACCGGGGACACCGCCTATGGCACCACCACGGAGAACATCGCCGCTGTAGAGCAGGCAGGCATTCGAGCCTACATGAGCTGGTCTTGGTCAAGGGCAGTAGGGACGATCTGCTCTCGCTGATGGACGGGCTGCGCCCGGTCTCTGGGGTCCGCGAGGTGAACTCCGCCCTGACGAACGGTTGGGCGGAGTCGAAGCTCAAGCACTAGCCTCCAGCATCCCTATTCACTCTACTGCCTGGAAGGTGACAGCCTGGTGTGAAAATCCGGTCGAGTAACGGCCTCCTATACGGATTGGGGTAAGGGTTCGAGCGCTACCTTGTGACCGAGTCGCTCGAGCTGACGGACCAACCGCTTCGCGTACGCCTCGCTGGATCGTCGCCGGTCTAGGTAATCCTCGCCGAGTTCCTCATAGGGCACTTGCCGCTCCAGCATGTGGTAGCAGATCACCAGGATCGAGTGTCCTACCGCCACGGCAGCCTTCTTGGAACCACGACGGCCTCTGAGGCTGGCGTAGTGCGCAGCAAGGTAGGTCCCCTTGGAGCGTGCCGCCGCGCGAGCCGACTCGGTCAGCGCGCTCCTGAGCCACTTGGAGCCCTTGCGGGTCTTGCCCGAGCGACGTTTGCCCGCCGACTCCTCGTTGCCAGGGCACATCCCCGCCCACGAAGCCAGGTGGCGGTGGGTAGGAAACTGGCTCATGTCCACCCCGATCTCCGCGATCAGGGTTTCAGCCGTTCTGCGGTTGACCCCCGGGATAGTGTCGAGGAGTTCGGCCTTCTCTGAGAAAGGGGCGATCAATCGCTCGATCTCGACGCTAAGCTCACCGATAAACTCATCGAGGTAGTCGATGTGGGCCACTATCTTGCCCACCATGAGGGCATGATGCGAAGAGAAGCTTCCCTCCAGAGCATCCCGGAGCGCGGGCAGCTTGGAGCGAAGGCGGCCTCTAGCCAACTCCGCCAGCACCTCCGGGTCGCTGGTCCCGCTAACCAGCGCATCTGCGCAAAAGCCCTTCCTGAGGCACCGAGCACGCGGGTGGCTACAGAAGAGAGCTTTATCCCGGCATCCTGGAGCACCTTCTCTAGACGTTGGACCTCCCTTGTGCGCTCCTCGATCTGCGCCTTGCGGTAGCGGGTGAGGTTCCTAAGCTCCCGGATCTCTTTCGGAGGCACAAAGCTGGGGCGTACCAGCCCGTGCTCCACAAGCTGACAGATCCACTCGGCGTCCTTGACGTCGGTCTTCCTGCCGGGGACGTTCTTGAGGTGCCGGGCGTTGAGAAGCCACAACTCGAAGTCGCCTTCCAGCATGTAGTAGATAGGCTTCCAGTACACTCCGGTGGCTTCCATGCCCACCAACCTCACCTCAAAGGAAGCCAGCCAGTCCCTGAGCAGCAACAGCCCTCGCGTGGTAGTAGCGAACTCTCCGATCTCTTGGTGAAGACCCTCTCTCTGGTCGGGGATCCTCACGCACGCAGTAACCGAGCTCTTGTGGACGTCGAGCCCGGCGCACCGCTCGATGATCCTCTCCACATCTGACCCCCTTCGGTCGCGTGTAGTGCTCCCTTCTCGTCGCCAAGAGGAGCCTCTTCTCTAGAGAGTCTGGTGTTCGTGCTCGTAAGGCAACAATTCGTGTACCTGAGGCTCCTACGCCACACAGTTGAACGGGCTCTCTCTGACTATATGTCTGGCACCAGTCAGGGTCGACGTCAGCTAGGCGACGGATCCATTTTCATGGCTTCGGGGTTGCCCGCCAAGGGCCATGGTGCACTGTTGAAAAAGTCGTTGTCGGACCGGTCGGTAGTCCGAAACACCCAAGAACCCAGGCCAAAACACTACAAAACCGTGCGTTCAAACCCCTGAATAGGGGTCAGAAACCCACATTTCGCAGGTTAGCCTCGCCAGCTGAGATATTCTTGGAGCATGGACGAACATGCTCAGCAACTACGGATTGAGGTTCAAGACGTCGACCATCTCGGCATCGTGGCTGGCATCGTCGATGAGATAGGGCTGGTTGAGGAAATCGACCGACAGCTCGGCACCCATCCCCAAGAACACCTAAGCTGCGGTCAGGCTGTCAAAGCCATGATCCTCAACGGCCTGGGATTCCTCTCCGCGCCGCTTTATCTTTTCGAGGAGTTCTTCGTCGGCAAAGCTACCGAACACCTGATCGGGACGGGCATCAGGCCCCAGCATCTAAATGACGACAAGCTGGGGAGGGTTTTGGATAAGCTCTTTGAGAGCGATCTTAGCGAGGTCTTCGTCGGCGTGGCGATGAAGGCCGCTCGCCGCTTTGGGATCTCCCCAAGCAGCGTCCACCTGGACGCCACCTCCCTGCACCTCCACGGGGAGTACGCCGAAGACGACCAAGAAGGGCCTGCTGCCATCCGCATCACCCACGGCTACTCCCGCGACCGCCGCCCCGACCTCAAGCAGTTCGTGGTGGACCTGCTGTGCACCGGCGAAAGCGGGGTTCCCCTTTTCCTTCGAGTAGCCGACAGCAATGAAGCGGATCAGGCCGTCTTCGCCTCCTTGCTAAAGGACTTGCGGGCGCGAATAGACCTTGATGCTTTGTTTGTGGCCGACAGCGCCCTCTACGGCGCCCAGAACCTGTCCTTGTTAGGGACCCTGCGGTGGCTGTGCCGGGTGCCAAGGACACTGGAGCAAGCTCGGCGGGTGTTGGCGCAAACCCCGCGGGAGGCTTTTGTACAGAGCGATCTGCACGAAGGCTACCTGATCACCGAGCTCGAAAACGAATACGGCGGGATCAAGCAGCGCTGGCTGGTGGTGCACAGCGCAGAACTGGAGAAGGCCGCAGGCGAGCGGCTTCATCGGCGCTTGGAGCGCAGGGAGCGGGAGTTGGATAGGGAGCTCTCTCGCCTGGGTCGCAAGACTTTCGCTTGCCGAGCGGACGCCCGCGAAGCCACCGAGGCGTTCGCCGCCGAACATCTCGGCAAGCACCACCGGCTCGCCGATCCGCAGATCGTTACGGTGGCCCGTTACGGCAAGAGAGGACGTCCGGCCAAAGGGACCGAGCCCGAGGAGATTCGCTACCGCATAAAGGCCGAACTAAAGCGGGATGAGGCGTTCATCGGCGAAGAGCTACGGCGCTCGGGATGCTACATTCTGGCCACCAACGTTACGGACAAGGAAGAGCTCTCAGGCGAGCAACTGCTCGCTGAGTACAAGGACCAACACTCTGTGGAGCGAGGGTTCCGATTCCTGAAGGATCCTCTGTTTTTCACCTCCAGCGTGTTCGTGAAGAGCCCCAGGCGAGTTGCGGCCATCGCGATGGTGATGGGCTTATGCCTTCTGGTCTACACCCTCGGGGAGAGGATGTTGCGCCGGGCACTGCAGGAGGCGGGAACCGAGGTACGACACCAGACAGGCAAGCCTACTGATCGTCCGACGCTGCGGTGGGTATTCCAGATCTTTCAGGCGGTACACTTGCTGAGGGTCGACGGCACCGAGCAGATCGCCAATCTGAGCGGAGAGCGAGAATCTCTATTCTGCGCCACTTCGGCCGGGCTTCTCAGCGATACTACCTGCTCTGTTGAGGGTCTTCGAAGAGTCGGTGCAGCGGAGTCCGGCTCAGAAGCGGTAACCCCTTTTGGTCCAGTAAAGCCAGTCCTCGACAGCCTCTTGGGTTTTGCCATCATCTTCGGCGTGGATGACCTCCAGCTGGGAGAGAGGAACCGCCAAGCCCTCCCTCTCCCAACGCATAACGACGAACACCTCGCGCTCACATTCCTCTTGTGGAGCCATCCCCAGTACATCGACCTCGTCTGCGTCCTTTAGAGGGGAGATCGCTCTTCTAGCGATGCACCGGGCCAAAAAGGGAAAGGCTAGCTTCCCTTCGAGATAGTAGTACCAACCCATAGCCCGTTCATCTTCGCCATAGCAATCGACGATGATCTCCATGTGGATTCGATGCTCTCTGGCTTCGTCCGTTCCAACTCTAGACACTTCAGATCACCCCGTTCTCTGACGCATGCCGTCATCTCGGAGCATAAATTCTTCAGCTCATGCCGACAACCTGCGGAATGTGGGCAGTAGGCTGGACCCATGAAATAAACTACGTGGCACAGACCGTAAACGGAAAAGCAACCAAGGATTGACGCTAGTCATGACCACCAAGTCAAGTAAGTCACCTGGTCTGGTAAGCGACCTGAGCGAGATCGCGACTCCTGCTCTGCTGATCGATCTGCCCACCGTCGAGCGCAATATCCGGAAGATGGCCGAGTATGTACAATCCCACGGACTCGATCTGCATCCTCACATCAAGACTCACAAGTCGCTGTCGATAGCTCGGCTACAAGCCCAAGCCGGTGCGAAGGGGCTTACTGTCGCCAAGGTAGGAGAAGCCGAGGTAATGAGTGAGGTCAGCGACGATTTGTTGGTCGCTTATCCTTTGGTCGATCGAGCGCGAGTTCAACGCATCGCATCCTTGGCAAAGGGACAAACCGTGCGCGTCGCTGTGGACTCAACTACCGCTTGCGATGTTATCGCGCAAGCCACCTCCCGCTATGGTTCGACCGCAGGCATTCTAGTCGATGTCGACGTGGGGTTCCACAGAACCGGACTACAAGATGCGAAGAGCGCGCTTCGCATAGCAGAACTCGTGGAGCGCGCGGACGGCCTACGCCTCGACGGCATCATGTGCTTTCCGGGACACATAAACTCACCACCGGATCAGCAGGGCAAGCGGCTGTCGCAGATAGACCGGAAGCTAAGAGAGGTTATGGACCTCTGGCGCGAACACGGACTGGAGTCTCGCATCGTCTCCGGAGGATCGACACCCACGGCCCGTCAGTCGCACCTGATCTCGGCGCTGACCGAGATCCGCCCCGGCACCTACGTGTATAACGACTGGAACACCGTAGTCGGAGGACAATGCGGGGTGGGCGATTGCGCGGCGAGCGTGTTGTCTACCGTTGTCAGCGAGGCGGTGCCGGGCAAGGTAGTCGTGGACGCGGGCAGCAAGACTCTCACCAGCGACCGCAACGTGCATCTGGGCGAAGCCGGAGGCTACGGTCACGTCGTCGGGTACCTCGGCGCCCGGGTGGTCCGATTGAGCGAGGAGCACGGGGAGATCGACATAGAGGGGTGCGAGGGTCGTCCTGTCGTGGGCGAACGTCTGCGTATCATTCCCAACCATATCTGCCCGGCCGTAAACCTGCAGGACCACTTCTGGATGGACCGGGGCAATGGCTCCTACGAGCGGGGGCGTGTCGATGCCCGTGGGCTTCTCTCCTAGAGTTGGCCGCTTGGGTGGGAATGTTCCCTAGCTGTCGGAGGTTGCGCCTTCGGAAGCTGGACGAGTCTAGGGCAGAGGTGTCAAGAGGCGTCGCTGGAGGCACATCGTGAAAAAGAGGGTCCTGCTCGCGGGGCTGTACCACGAGACCAACACCTTTCTCCGCGCCACGTCCGGCTTGAGTGACTTCGATGTGAAGATAGGCGAGGAGATTTGGGCTGCCGAGGGAGACGTATCACCGCTCTCGGGCGCGCTAGAGGTGGGGCGGCATAGTGGGTGGGATCTAGTGCCCCTCGTCGACATGCGCGCGACACCGGGCGCCACCGTGTCCGACGAGGTCGTCGAGTGCTTTTGGGATGCCCTCCTGTCGGCCGGCGAGCGGGAGGCGACGCGTGAAGCGGATGGTGTGTACCTCATCCTCCATGGGGCGATGGTCAGCGAATCCTCGCTCGACGTTGAAGGCGAGATTCTCTCGCGAATACGGTGTCTGCCAGGCCTCGCGGAGAAACCGCTGTGCGGGGTCGTCGACCTGCATGCCAACTTCACGGCGGCGATGGCCGAACACTCTACCGGTCTGATCGCTTACCGGGAGAACCCGCACACCGACGCCAAGGAGGTGGCTATGGAGGCAGCTTGGCTCCTTGACCGCCTCATGGAGACGGGTGAGCGGCCCATCACCGTGTGGGAGCAACCGCCGGTAATGTGGCCGCCTAGCGGCACGGGGACGGCGACGGACCCGATACGCAGTCTCGAGGAGAAGGCTCGATCCCTTGAATCGGAGAGCTCTAGTTTGCTGGTGATCAACGTGCTGGCCGGTTTCCCGTTCGCGGATGTGCCAGAGGCAGGGGTAGGGTTCTCCACCATCACCCTGGGCGATCGTAAGCGAGCGCGCGAGCTGTTGAGGGAACTATGCGGCCAAACCGTCTCGTTGCGAGACGTCGGCAACAGGACTGGCGTGTCCTTGGACGAGGCGATGCGGAGGGTGCGGGAGCACCATGACGGCCCCGTGCTGATCGTGGAACCTTCAGACAACATCGGGGCAGGGGCACCCGGGGAGAACACCCACCTGTTGGCTGCCTTCATAAAGGAAGATTTCGAAGGAGCTGGGGTGATAATCAATGATCCGCAAGCCGTCCGGGAGCTACATAGGACGCCTCCAGGGGCCAGCGCTCGCGTAAGCGTCGGCGGCAAGAGCGGCGAGATCGGAGCCGAGCCCTTGAGGCTGGAGGTCCGGGTGATCAGGCACAGCGATGGGCGTTTCATGTTGGAGGACCGGTTCAGCCACCTCGCCGCAGGCCACGGACAATGCGTAGAGATGGGGCCTTGCACCCTTGTGCGGCACGGCGGCGTTTTAGTGTTGCTGACGAGCCGCAGGACGCCACCGTTCGATCTCGGTCAATGGCGCAGCCAGCGAGTCGATCCCGAAAAGCTCTCTGTCATCGGTATCAAAGCGGCCGCCGGCCACCGGCGGGCCTATGATCCCATAGCCGCCGCAACCTACACCGTCGATCTTCCCGGTCCCTGCGCCGAAAACCTTAAGCATCTCCCGTACCGACGCATCAGGCGACCGGTCTTCCCGCTGGACACCGGCGTGTGAGTTTCCTTAGTGGAAGCCCTATGTCCGACCGGAAGAACCGGGTCGAGGCGGTAACTCACGCGTCAACGCAGGGGGATTCCTCTTTTTCACTGCGTGATCCGGCTTGCTGGTTCCGCAGTGGCTTGACGCTCACCAGTTCTCGATCCGTGTCGGGGAGGGTCCTTGAACGGCTGATCCTAAGCACTCATTTGACAGCGATTTGACAGTTACTGGGGCGAACACCGGCGAACGCAGTGAAACGTGGGATTTGAGAATTCGACTAAAACAAGCGGTTTTTGAAACAGCGGCGAACACCGGTGAATGTAATGAGATCAACAGCTAAGCGACAGGAAGACCGGGCAGAGAGCCACGACGTCTCCTGGGCGTTCACGGTGGGCGAGAGGGTGAAGATCAGATGATTAACG
>DATDKO010000002.1:0-3483 GCA_036519935.1 Rubrobacter sp.
GTGAGGGAGCGGACGTAGATCTCGTCGTAGGACACCTGGAGACCCTGCTCGCGCTCGCGCTCGGCGCCGCCTCCGCCCAGGAGCGTGCCCAGGTAGCAGCCCAGGAACCCCAGAGGGACCGAGAACAGCGCCGGGTACACAAACGGGAAGATGGGGTCTATGGGGATGATCGGGGTCAACGGAGGCTCCGGGTTCGGGCCGGTCATCACGTTGGGGCTGAGTATGATCAGGATGATGCACGAGAACAGGCCGACCAGGATGCCCATAACCGCCCCGGTGGTGTTGAACCGCTTCCAGAAGATCGTCAGCAGGATAACAGGTACGTTGGCGCTCGCGGCGACCGCGAAGGCGAGCGCGACCAGGAACGCCACGTTGAGGCTCGCCGCCGGTATCGCCAGGAGTATCGCCGCCACGGAGATCCCCACGGCCGTGATGCGCGCCGCACGGAACTGCTCCTGCTCCGAAGCGTTGCCGCCCCGGATCACGTTCGAGTAGAAGTCGTGGGCGAAGGCGCTGGAGGCAGCCACGACGAGACCGGCAACCACCGCAACGATGGTGGCGAAAGCGACCGCCGAGATGAAGGCGAAGAAGATGGGACCGCCGAGCGCCTCGGCGAGCTGCGGAGCGGCCGTGTTCCCCGCAGGGTTCTGCGCCGCGATGGCGTCCTGGCCCACGAACAGCGCCGCGCCGTAGCCCAGAACAGGTGTCAGCAGGTAGAACAGGCCAATGATCCAGGTCGCCGTGACGATCGAGGACCGGGCCGTCTTGGCGTCAGCGACGGTGAGGAACCGGATCAAGATGTGTGGCAGCCCCGCCGTACCGAGCACGAGGGCGATATTGAGCGAGATCACGTCGAGCCCGGCGACGAGTCCGGCCGGCGGCGGCGGCACCACCATCTCGGGGCCTATCTGCGATTCGACCTCGTTGAAGAGGTTGACCGGGTTGAAGCCGATGCTGGGCTGAGCGAGCACCAAGACGGATAGGGTCAGGGAGCCGGCGATGAGGAGGACGGCCTTGACTATCTGGATCCAGGTCGTCGCCACCATGCCGCCGGCCACGATGTAGACCGTCATCAGGATGCCGATGACGATGACCGAGAGCGTGTAGTTTATGCCGAGCAGCAGCTCGATGAGCGCCCCCGCGCCGTTGAGCTGGGCGATCATGTAGAACATGCTGATCGCTATGGTCGAGAGCGCCGCCGCCGAACGCACGCTCGACTTGTTGAACCGGCTCGCCAGCATGTCTGCAAGCGTGTACTTGCCCAGGTTTCTCAAGGGCTCGGCCACCAGCAGCAGCACCACCAGGTAAGCCACGAGGAAGCCTATCGAGAGGTAGAAACCCGAGAAGCCGGTGAGCGAGATGGCACCCGCGATCCCCAGGAAAGACGCCGCCGAGAGGTAGTCGCCCGAGATGGCGAGGCCGTTCTGCCAACCCTTGATCTCGCCGCCCGCCACATAGTGGTCGCTGGTGGACTTGTTCTGGCGCGACGCCCAGACGGTAATGCCGAGCGTCAGCGCGATGATCAGGACGAAGAAGATGATGGATATTGCCCGGTCGCTCACTCCGACCCCCCCGTTCCGCCCGTCCTACCGGCCTCCGCGGCCTCGTGCCTGGCCCGGTCCACCAGATCGTCCCACCTGTTGGCCCGGCTGACGTAGAGGTGCATGAGGATCCAGGTCATCGCGAACTGCGCGAAAGCGTAGATATAGGCCAGGTTTATCGCCCCGATGACGTTCACGTCCAACACCGTGGTGAATGCCGTCAGGAACGGCAAACCGAAGTAGAAGACCAGGAAAAAGATCGTCGCCGGTAAGATGAATGCTTTTCGCTTCTGCGTTAGCTCCCTGAACGCCGAGGTCCGTTCGACGCGGACCCACTCCTCGTGCCTCTCCACGAAACTCCTTTCACCAGATTTTCCCCTGCCTTCTTGCAGGGCACTATATTGCATGCCTAATACACGGTCAAACATATATGAACGAAAAGTTGCAAAACCCTCTCGGGACGGGTCTCTGGACGCCGTTCTCAGAGGCGTAGACACAATTTCCAGTGGAGGGCGCCTAGGACACTACGATATTGTGGCCGTCCGCTTGTCTCCACTCCACGAATCATGTACGAACCTTGCGTGTAGGGTGGACATTCCATACGATGGCCAAAGAGAGCGGAGCGCATGCTCTGAGGTGGACCAGAGTGTGAGGAGGCAGAGAGAATGGAAGATGATGTGCGAGCAAACCATCGGTCGGGTGAGGAGCGCACTCCCGGCTTTCGATTGGGCATTTACGTTTTCAAGGACGCGGAGATAGTCGACTTTTCCGCTCCCTATGGGGTCTTCTCCGTAGCTAGGAGGTACGACCCGGATCTGGATGCCTTCCTGGTAACAGACGCAATGCGTCCTGTGCAGACACAGGCAGGGTTCACCGTCTTGCCTAACTATTCTTTCTCGGACGCACCGGCCATGGACGCGTTCCTGATCCCCGGTGGCTTCGGCACCCGGCAGGAGATGTACAACCGCCGCCTGCACGAGTTCGTTCGCTCCCTACCGGACTCCACGCTCTTGACTAGCGTGTGCACCGGCTCGTGGGTGTACGGGAAGATGGGCTTCCTCGACGGTCTACCGGCTACCAACCGCAAGGAGCCAGACAACGTAGAGAAGTCGCTGCCCGGTAAGGTGCCAATCGACCGCCTGGCCGACATCGCGCCAGCGTGCAAGATCAGCCGCGCCCGCGTGGTGGACGCTGGCAGGATCGTGACGGCGGGAGGCATAACCTCAGGGATGGAGATGGGCTTCCACTTGCTCAGGCGGGCGGGCTACGATGAGGAGTTTATCTCCAACGTGGCGCGCACGATGGAGTACAAGGAGGCCTACGAAGCCTACCGGGACGACGTAGAGATCGCCGTGTGAGGTACCCTCGCCCAGGGATTTACGCGTAGTGCCAACTAGGCACTACGCGCGAGCCTCTTCTGCCTGTGGGGCGGTGGCCTCCGATCCCCGTGTCGGCGGGCGCACTATGAACGCGACGACCGCGCTGCCGACCATGATCGCGGCGATGATGTAGAAGGCCAGCGAGTAGGAGCCGGTCACGTCTATCACCCTTGAGATCAGGAGCGGTCCGAGCACGCCCCCGAAGCTCCAGGCCGTCAGCATGAGGCCGTAGATCTGACCGACTTTCGCCGGGCCGAAGTAGTCGGCGGCGAACGCCGGCATCGTCCCGAAGCCCCCACCGTAGCAGGAGACGATGATGAACGAGAGTACGGAGAGTAGCAAATACGAGGCCGCGCCGAGGAACGGCAGCAGGATGAACAGTGCCGCCTGCAAGAGGAACATCACGAAGAAGACCCACTTGCGCCCGATGGCATCTGAGAGCCAGGCCCACAGAAACCTCCCTGAGGCGTTGCCTACGGAGATGATGCTGACGAGCCCGGCGGCGACGGTCGCACTGACGCCGGCTAGCGCCACGGCCATCGGCGAGGCCACCGTGATGATGG
>DATDKO010000003.1:0-4656 GCA_036519935.1 Rubrobacter sp.
GGATCAGGAGACCATCGCCCCCGAACTGCGGCTCGCCGGAGGTGGAACCGGAGGAAGTTCGGGCGAGCCCTGGCGGCAACTACTGGCCGACGTGCTCGGCCACCCTTTGTGGCTGTTGCCCGATGAGATATCCTCCGTGGCATCAGCCCGTGGCGCCGCTTTCCTGGCCGGCCTCGCTTCCGGTATCTACCCCGCGGCCGAGGATACGCTCCCCCTCACCCCCGAACCCGAGAGCTGCGTGCGGCCCGGCGAGACCATCTACGAGGCCGCCTACGAACGGTATACCGAACTCTACCCCAGGCTCTACGGTTGAATGTCTGGCACTGGCCTGCGACTGTGAGAGAAGCCGCTAAACCGCTAGATACTCCTTGCTACACTACACCCTGAGATGATGAGGTGGCATAGAACTTGTTGAGCAAGGAATATACCGGCCCCCTTGAGGAGAACGGCGCGTCACCCGGCGCCCGCTGGCTGCTGGCCGACCGGGTGAGCCGTGCACTCTCAGATGCAAGACTGGAAAGCCTCGCGGACCCGGTCGAGCGAATCGTGCGTCTCGCCGTACCCGTGGATCGGGTAGATCCTTTCAGGTGGCTCTCAGAGCAGCGGATGTTCCCGAAGGCCTATTGGTCGGGACGTGAAGACCGAACCGGGGTCGCGGCCGTGGGGATCGCGGACCTGCGGGAGGCAGGCGTCTCTGAGGGTGCTGGCTCTCTGTCCAAGGTGCTCGCGTCGCTGCCCGACTCAGGGGTTTCGGGGGCGCGCTACTACGGCGGAGCGCGCTTCGATCCGCTTGGCCAGCCTGATGAGGAATGGGCTGCGTTCAGAGCTTACCGGTTCGTCCTGCCGCGCTTCGAGCTGCACGCGGAGACGACGCTGGTCTGCAACCTGGTGCTCCCCAGGGATTTGGATGACGCCTCGAAGATAGTGCAGGAGATCGAAGACCTCTCGTTGCCTGAGGGTGCGTCCGGAGCTCTGTTGCCGGCACCGATGTTCCGTGAGGACAGCCCCGACTTTCAGGGTTGGAGGGAGAACGTCGAGCGGGTTCTTTCGGCGTTTTCAGAAGGGCGCCTGGGTAAGGTCGTGCTCGCACGCAGGGCCGAGTTCGGTTTCGATGGGGACCTGGATCCCACGCTGCTACTGGAGAGTCTGAAGGCGGCTACGCCTGGCTGCTTCCATTTCTACGCCGAGCCCGAGGATGGGATAGCATTTCTCGGGGCCTCTCCCGAGCGTCTCTTCCGCCGTGACGGACGCTCGGTGGAGAGCGAGGCTGTGGCAGGGACCAGGCCCCGTGGAGTATCTTCGGCGGAGGACGAAGGGCTGCGCGACGACCTGTTGCATAGCGCTAAAGACCTCTCCGAGCACACTTACGTGAGCAACGGTATAAGGGAAGCGCTGGAGCCGCTCTGTGAAGAGCTGGAGATCGAGGATTGTGTCTCTGAGATGAAGCTGGCGCGGGGAAGGCACCTCAGGTCGAAGGTCCGTGGGACGCTCGAGGATGGTGTGACTGAAGCCGCACTGCTCGACGCAATGCACCCTACGCCAGCCGTCGGCGGGCATCCGCGAAGTGAAGCGCTGGAGTACATACACACCCTCGAACCCTTCGACCGGGGCTGGTACGCTGGCCCTGTCGGTTGGATCGGGCAGGAAGCCTCCGAGTTCGCCGTTGGTATCCGCTCGGGGCTGGTGCGGGGAAGGACGCTCGCCCTCTTTTCGGGGGCCGGGATCGTCGCCGGCTCCGTGCCTCACGAGGAGTGGGCCGAGATCGAGCAGAAGATCGGCGACTTCACAGGAATGTTCGGGCTTGAACAGGGACACGCCGCGAGCTAATCGCCTCTGGGCGTACCTGATCGTCGAAGAGCTTATCCGCTGCGGCGTAGGCTTGTTCTGCGTCGCCCCTGGCTCGCGCTCGACGCCCCTGGTTGCGGCGCTCGCCGCGAACGAGAAGGCCCGTAGCCTAATCCACTTCGACGAGCGCGGGACCGCCTTCGCCGCCCTCGGTCACGCGCGCGCCACAGGACGTCCTGCGGCCTGGATCACGACCTCGGGCACCGCGGTCGCCAACGGTCTTCCGGCCGTCGTGGAGGCCGCGACCGACGGCGTGCCCATGGTCCTGCTTACGGCCGACCGTCCTGCCGAACTCCGCCAGACCGGCGCCAACCAGACCATAGATCAGCCTGACATCTTCGGCGATTACGTCCGCTGGCGCTTCGATCTGCCGGCACCAGATCCCGGCATCGATCCGGCCATGGTCCTGACGACCGTGGATCAGGCCGCCTACCGGGCGGGCCGAACGCCACAGGGCCCGGTCCACCTGAACCTGATGTTCCGCGAGCCTTTACTCCCCGATCCGGGGGAAGAGCACGTGCTTTCCGGACCATCCCCCTGGATGCAGAGCGACGAACCGTACACCCGCTACGCTGCGACGAAGCCCGCCGTGGAGGAGATGGAGATCCACCGCCTCTGGGAAACGCTTCGCTCCGCGAAACGCGGTCTCGTCGTGGCCGGCAGGCTGGCCTCCCGCAAGCAGGGCGAGGCGGTTCTGCGGCTCGCCGATACTCTGGGCTGGCCGCTCCTACCTGATATAGGCTCTCAGGTACGGCTCGGCGCAGAGGGCCTCGCCGCCCACTACGACGCGCTTCTGGCTGGGGACTGGTTCGCGGGGTCACGCGCGCCCGAGGCTGTTGTCCACGTCGGAGGAAGGGCTCTTTCCAAGCGCCTGGAGCAGTTCCTTGCCCAAAGCCGCCCCGACCCTTACGTCGTTGTACGCGAGAATCCGTTCAGGCTCGACCCCGCCCACAGTGTTACCCACAGCGTCGAGGCGAACGTCCTAGATTTTTGCTCCGCGCTGGTACGGGCCGCTACCGAAGAGCCACCGGCGATGGACTCTTCATGGACGGCGGGCTGGCGGGAGGCATCGGAGGAGGTTGCTCGCCATCTGGATGGGATCTCCTCCGGAGAACCGAAAGAGCCGCTCGTAGCCAGGATCCTATCGCGGAACGTACCACCGGACCACGGTCTCGTCGTCGCGAGCAGCATGCCCGTGCGGGACCTGGATACCTACGCGGCAACCGACGGCCCGCCCGTCCCCGTCGCTGCCAACAGGGGCGCGAGCGGCATCGACGGCACCGTCGCCACGGCGGCAGGCTTCGCACGGGGCCTCGGACGGCCTGTCACGCTCCTAATCGGGGACCTGGCCATGCTGCACGACCTGAACTCCCTCGCCATGCTGCGCGACGTGCACGTCATCGTCGTAGTGCTCAACAACGACGGCGGCGGTATCTTCTCCTTCCTCCCCGTAGCCAGGCACGAGGAGTTCTTCGAGCCTTACTTCGGCACGCCGCAGGGTGTAGGCTTCGAGCCCGCGGCAAAGATGTTCGGCCTCGCCTACGAGCATCCCGGCACGACGGAGGAGTTCGTCGAAGCGTACGGCTCCGCGTGTACCCGCGGCTCCTCGACCCTGATCGAAATAGAGACCGACCGCGAGGAGAACGTGGCGTTGCATCGCAGGCTGCTCCAAGAGGTGGCGGACCGGATAGAGAAGGCGTGATGGGCGCTGTTCTGAACCACGAGGGCTCTGGCGACCGCCGATCTCCTGCTGTCCTCTTCCTGCACGGCTTTATGGGTTCGTCCGCCGACTGGCGAGAGATAATGGCTGAGCTTGGGGATCGAACCTTCCGCATCGCCGTGGATCTGCCGGGGCACGGCGCATCGTTGGGAATGCCGCAGGAAACGTATACGATTGAGGGTGCCACACGGGCTGTGATGAGAACTCTGGACGGGCTCGAGGTCGTCCGTCCCGTAGTCGCCGGTTACTCGATGGGCGGACGGCTGGCGTTGTATCTGGCTCTACGTTACCCGGACCAGTGCGCAGGGCTCTTTCTCGAATCGGTCTCGCCCGGCCTGGAGAGCACCGAAGAGCGGGCAACGCGCCGCGCGGCGGATGAGTCGAAGGCAGGGCGCCTGGAATCGGGAGACTTCGAGGCGTTTCTTCGGGACTGGTACTGCCAGCCGCTCTTCGCGTCTCTGGCGCGGGACGAGACCCTGCTCCGTCGGACCGTCGAGGCAAGGCGGCGCAACGATCCTGGCGAGCTTGCCCGATCTCTTCGGGGGATGGGGACGGGGAGCCAACCGTCGTTGTGGGGAGAGCTGGAAGGTCTCGCCATACCGGCGCTCGCCGTCGCCGGAGGACTGGATGAGAAGTACGCCAGGATCTCATCGCGCATGGCTAGCATCAACCCAAGCATAGAATCCGCAGTCGTCCCCGTAGCAGGACATACCGTGCACGCAGAGACCCCGGCGGAATTCACCTCCTTGCTCGGGCGTTTTGTGGATGGACTATCGTTTGCTCTGGGTGAGACTAACCCAGTTCCCTGAGTTGTCTTTCACGATGGCCTCTGTGCCGTAGAACCGTTCCTGGGGTGGCGACACGAACTCGACACCCTGTCTGCTCAAGCGCTCGTAGTCGCCTTTGATGTCATCCGTCTCGAAGACGCCGATGCCGAAGGCGCCTCTCTCGACCATCGCCCTCATCTCTTCCGCCGTCTCGGCGTCGAACATCGGGCCAGTGGCTATCTGGGCCAGGATCAGCTCGAGGTCGGGCTGGCCTTTCGGGTTCAACGTCAGCCAGCGAAGGCCCGAGTCGTCCATGGGCATATC
>DATDKO010000004.1:0-8414 GCA_036519935.1 Rubrobacter sp.
GGCTGCTGGCGATCCCCGCCCGCTTCCTCAGCTTCGGCCTGCGGCCGCCGCACGTAGATTTCTCCGGGAAGAAGCGCTTGGTGAGGGTCGGTGGGACACTCGTCGCGTACTACGAGGAGGGGGACGGCAAGCCTATTCTGCTCCTCCACGGCTGCCCGTTCTCGTCCTTCGTCTGGCGTAAGGTGATCCCGCTACTCTCGCGCCACTATCGTTGCATAGCTCCCGACCTCCTGGGCTTGGGCGACACCGAGACGCCGGAGGGCGCAGACTGGTCGCTCAGGTCGCAGGCGGATATGATCGTCGGCTTCCTCGACGCCCTGGGCATCGAGCGTGCCCACGTCGTTGGGCACGACCACGGCGGGGCTTTGGCCCAGCTTCTGGCCGCCGAACATCCCCACAAGATCGACCGGCTCGTGATCTCCAACGCCGAGGCCTACGACAACTGGCCCTCGGAGGAGGAGCGCCCGTTTGTGAGGGCGACTCAGGTCCCCGTGCTGGGCGACGTGGTCATGTGGCTCTATTCCCGAAGAGCGGTGTTCCGGCTCACGCTCAAGGAGGCGAAGGCGGTCTACGATCCGAGGGTGCTCTCCGCGGAGCTCCTGGACGGATACATCAGAGCGAACCTGAGTGACCGTCACCGGAGGGCGAGGACCAGGCGGTTCTTGGCGGGCCAGTTCGACCCAGAGAACAACCGGACCACCATGGATCTGCTCGACGGATTGAGGCGCTTCGATCACCCGACCCTGCTCGTCTGGGCAAGGGAGGATCCCCACTTCGGACCCGTGTGGGGAGAGCGACTCTATCGCGACATCCCCGGAGCGGTGGGTCTCGAGCTCCTGCCGGAGACCGGCCACCTGTTGATGGAGGAAAGACCCGAGCGGTTCGCTGCACTCGTCGCCGACTTTCTATCCGATCCGATGTCCAGAGCGCGGAGAAAGAACCGAGATCGAGAAAATTGACAGCCACAAACCCCACCGGTGTCACCTTCGCCGAAGCGACGACTCTTCACCTGTCCGAACGGCGCCAAACACCGTGGACACAGTTTTACGGACTCGAGGGGAAGAGCGCATGGCATCATCAGTGACGCTCAGCTTTGTCGTGGCAGCGACCGCGGTTAGCGGTCTTTTGGCCGGCACCAACATCGACAGGCTCATCGTGCAAATGCCAGCCTGGGGGCAGGTGGGAGCCCTCGCCTGGGCGACATACAGCCGCGAGGCGGACTTGGGCAACGGGCTGGTTCTATACCCGTTAGAGGCAATTGGCGGTGCGCTCTTAACCGTCTGTGCGGCGGTCACCTTCTATTTTGACCGAACGGCCCCGCACTCCGCGGCTATACCGATTTATGCAGCGGTGGTGTTGGTACTCGCGGGCCTACTTGCAACCACCCAGGCAGCTCCCTACATGCTGAGCTTGAGGGAGATCGGGAATGATCCCGCCGCCCTGCAGCGGGCATTCGACGGATTCAACCGGTGGGGGATGGTGAGGGCGGTGTTTCAGATACTGGCGTTCGGCGCGAATCTCTGGGCGCTCGTGTCCGTTCTCAGGTTCAAATCTTCACCAACGCGGAGGTGATCCGGCACCGACCGCTTTGCGTCACACCTTTGGGGCAGAATCGCAATAGTTCGGGAGCTACTTTGTTTGGAGGAAGAAGTGAAGACCGAGAAGGCCAACAGCTATCGGACCCCGCTGGTGGTCACCTTCGCCGAAGCGGCGACTCTCGACCATACCGAGCTCGGGGCGAAGGCGGCCAATCTCGCCCGCCTCGCCTCTGTCGGTTTCCCGGTGCCGCCCGGCTTCGCGGTGACGACCACCGCGGAGAGACACCAGCGAGAGGCATCTGCGAAGATATTGGAGGCCTCGGCGGCGCTGGGCGCTGAGCAGTTCGCGGTCCGCTCCTCCGGCACCGCCGAGGACCTCGAAGGCGCCTCGTTCGCCGGGCAGTACGAGACCTTCCTGGACGTCCGCATCGATGATCTTCCGGCGGCGGTCGGACGGGTCTTCGACTCTGCCTGCGCTTCTGGGGTGTCCGCCTATAGGGACGCTCGCACAGAGCTCACGGGCAAGACCGCCCCTAGCATGGCGGTGCTCGTGCAGGTCATGGTGACGGCCGACTCGGCTGCGGTCGCCTTCACCGCCAACCCCGTGACAGGGGAGCGCGGCGAGGTCGTCATCACCGCCGTCCGCGGCCTCGGCGAGAGGTTAGTCTCGGGCGACGAGTGGGTGGTACGGGGCGACGGGGCTTCCTGCCGGCGAGAGAGCGAGGGCGCCATCACCGCGGAGCAGGCGGTCAAGATCGCCGAGCTGGCGCGTGGAAGGGCACTTCGGCTCTCCGCAGGACATCGAGTGGGCGATCTCCGGAGATGAGCTCTACCTGCTCCAGGCGCGCCCGATGACGGCCCTGCCGGAGGCCGTCGAGTGGGAGCCCCCCGTGCCGGGCTACTGGATGCGCAACTTCCGGCTGGGGGAGTGGCTGCTCGCGCTGATCGAGGGCGGCTACCTGCGCGGGATGCGCTCTGCGGTGGGCACCGCAGTCCCCTTCCGGTACGCCGCGATCAACGGCTGGTACTACGCCACTCTCCCCGAGGTGTCGCCGCGTCTTCTGACGCGGGCCCTGCTACAGAGCCGCGGCCGCATGATCCCGATCTCGTGGAATGCGTTGATCAGGGTCAACAACGACCCCGTGGCCGCGGACCGCGCGGTGTTGGGGCGTCTCGCCGACGAGTGGCGCACCGAGATCCTCCCGCGCTACCGGACGCTGGTCGTCACCGCTCAGGAGCGGGTTCAGTGGGCAACGCCCGCGCAACTCGCCGGGATTGTCGACGAGGTCGGCACGGCGGCGGGCGAGTACCTGTTCTCGCTGGCGATGGTCGGCGGGTCAGCGTGGAAGATGGAGGCCGCTCTGGCCAAGTTCGTCCGCCAGCACCTCGCTGACGGGCTGGACTCCAGCTACCAAGCTCTGTTGCGTGGCCTGCCCGGCTTGGTGGCAGGAACACCAGCGCACGCCGTGCAGAGCGTCG
This sequence comes from Rubrobacter sp., assembly GCA_036519935.1. Classification (GTDB taxonomy): domain Bacteria; phylum Actinomycetota; class Rubrobacteria; order Rubrobacterales; family Rubrobacteraceae; genus Rubrobacter_D. Next base: position 3,018 of record DATDKO010000004.1, read on the forward strand.
ACTGGTACCATCCCACCCTCGGCGAGCTCGGCTTTGCGGGCAGGGATCTCGATGAACGTAACTATCGGCGCGAGATCGTGGCCGAGCGAGAAGCAGCCGAAGAGGCGTGCCGCGCCATCCTCGCCGACCGACCCGAGCTTCTCGTTCGGTTCGACGCGCTTTTGGAGGTGGCGCAGCGGTACGCCACGCTCCGCGAGCAACAGGCGCGGGACTTAACCTTGGGCTGGCCGGTGCTGCGCCACTGCGCCTCGGTGAGAAGTTCGCCGAAGACGGGGTGATCGACGAACCCTCCGACGTCTTCTTCCTCACCCGCGCCGAGCTTGACAACCGAGGAGACTTGAGCGATGTGGTCGCTGATCGCAGGCTTAGGTGGGAGCGGCAACGCCGGTTGGTCGCCCCGCTTGCTTTGGGCACCCCACCGAAGGCCATCCGCAACCTGATGCACGCCGCCGCCGAGACCGCGCGCACTAGGCCTGTACCACCCGATGCCCTCCTCACGGGTGAGCCTGCCGGCCCTGGACGTGCCACCGGACCGGTTCGGATCGTGCGGGACCCGGGCGCTTCGAAGGAGGGGAGGTGCTCGTCGCCAAACTCACCGCTCCCGCGTGGACCCCATTGTTCGCGCGCGCTGCGGCCGTCGTTACAGACGGCGGCACCCTAGCCGCACACGCCTCGCTCGTCGCCCGCGAGTACGCTATCCCAGCCGTGGTCGCGACCGGATGCGCGACGCTCAGGTTGCGAGACGGACAGGTGGTAACGGTGGATGGCGGTGCCGGAACCGTCGAAGTTGGTCGGTGACCTCCGCTTCCGGCCCGAAGGTCAATGACCCTTACCCTCGACCTCCGTAGCTGCCTGTGGACGTTCTAGTGGGGCTGCGAGGGTAGGGAAGCTAGCGCCGTTTCTTCGCCGAGATGTCGGCGCAGAGCCCGCCGAGGATTGCAAGGGGTAACCCCGATAGCAATGCAACCGAGAAGTGGAAACCGATGCGCTTCAGAGGTGTACATCAAACGTCTTAGCGAAAACCTCAGAAGGTGTTTCGTAAGGTAATGTTCCCTTTCCCAGGATCATCCTTTGAGCACCACTCGCTGGGGCGGTCCAGCGGGCCAGAGACGCTGGAGAGGAAGCAGAGCCTCCTACGGGCATTTTCTGAAGTTTGCCGCTTCATAAGGCGCGAAGGCCGCATCCAACCATATGGGTGACGCCCACGAAGGAGGGGCCGAGCCGCTCCAGGACATCGACGAGCAGCTCTGATAGAAAGCCTGGAAAGATCCGGAGATCACCGCGCCACCCACGACGTTGAGCCTGGAGATCCTCTCCAGGTTTGGACTTTGGCGTTGTTGTTTTCCCCTACTTCCGTAAGAGGCTCTAAACTATATAATCCGATCAATTGTTCGCGTCTTTATCGGAAAGCGTGTGGAGCCGAATGCGAAGCGATACGTCCACAAACCCACGTAGGCTGCCAACACAGGATCGCTCGAAGGAGACGGTCGAGGCGATCCTGCAAGCGACGGCCCTCGTGCTCAAACGAGAGGGCTACGACCGGGCGAGTACAAGGCGGGTCGCGGAAGTCGCGGGAGTCTCTGTGGGCTCGCTCTACCAATACTTTCCCAACAAGGAGTCGCTAGTCGTAGCCCTCTACAATCGCCATCTTCGTGAGCTGATCTCCATGTTCGAGTCGAGGTTCGAGGAATCTGTGCGGGCGCCCTTGCCAGAGGCTATCCGAGGACTAGTAGGGGCTTCGCTGCGGCTGCACACTGTCGACCCGGAACTGCACCGGGTGCTGGTAGAGCAGATCCCCAGGAGCGGGCGGCCCGATCCGGAGGATGCTCTGGCAGGAAGGGTTCAGGAGCTCATGCGAGCCTTCCTCGAAGAGCGCGAGGCGGAGATCCGTCCAGAAAACCTCGACCTCGCGGCGTTCATGGTCATCGAGGCGGTCGAAGCCATAACCCACGCCGCAGTCCTCGACCGCCCAGAGTATCTCGAAGTTGAGGACTTCGTCGAGGAGATCTCTACCCTAGTCCTCTCCTACCTCTCGCCTGATGGCGCCGGCGATCCCGAACGAACGCAGGACCCCCGAACGTAGATCACAGACCCCCGCCCGAGCGTCCCACCAAAATACGAGCGTGCCATCTACAAAACCTCCGTTCCACCATGAAAACGGCTTTCCTTCCGCCCTGAAGTACCTCGCAGAAACGCGAATTTAAAACCCGAACAATTGTTCATATAATGTGTCAGGGGCCACCGAGCTGACCAAGGAGGTAAGGCGTGGAAGGTGAAGAGGTCTATCGCAGGCGGTGGTGGATCCTGGCGGTTCTGTGCCTGAGCGTGGTGATAGTGCAACTGGGTAACCTGATCCTCATTGTAGCGCTGCCCACCATCCAACAGGATCTCGGTGCCTCCCCTAGTGAGTTGCAGTGGATGGTGGACGCCTACACTCTGGTCTTTGCCGCCTTGCTGTTTACCAGTGGGAGCCTGGGGGACCGCTTCGGACGCAAGCTGGCACTTACCACCGGGTTGGGGTTTTTCGGGCTGGCTTCGCTGGTGACAGCTTTCTCGGTCAACCCGGAGATGCTTATAGCCTTCCGGGCGGTAATGGGGGTGGGCGCGGCGCTCATACTGCCCGCTACTCTGGCGATCATCAACAACGTCTTCCCCCCGCAGGAGCGGGGCAAGGCCATCGGGATATGGGCAGGGATGTTGGGGATCTCCATCCCACTGGGGCCGGTGATCAGCGGGATTTTGCTGGAGATCTTCTGGTGGGGATCGGTGTTCATCATCAACGTACCTATAGCGGTGGTGGCCCTCGGTCTCGGTAGATTGCTGGTGCCCGAGTCCAGAGACTCGGACGCTCCCCGTCCCGACATACCCGGGGCGTTGCTCTCGATAGCCGGTCTTGCCGTGGTGGTTTACGGGGTCATCTCTGCCTCCGATGAGGGCTGGATCGACCCGAGCGTTCTCCTGGCGATCGGGGGTGGCTTGCTGATACTCGTCCTCTTTGTAGGGTGGGAGCTATGGACCGAACATCCGATGGTCCCCATGCGATTTTTCCGCATTCCTGCCTTTGGCGGAGCCGCCGCGACGATGCTGCTGCTGGCCTTCAGCATGTTTGGCGTGGCCTTCATGCTTACCTTGTATCTGCAAAACGTCTTGGGCTACGGCCCGCTTGCGGCAGGCCTCAGGCTGGTGCCGATGTTTACGGTCGCCATCGGCGCTCCTCTAGGAGCCTCCCTTACGCGGCGGGTCGGGAGGAAGGTCACCGTTCCTATGGGGCTCTTTATCGCCGCCTTTGGGCTCTTTGCGGTCTCCACCCTCACCATCTCCAGCGAGGCGAGGATCCTATGGGCCCTGGCGATCATGGGGCTGGGTTTGGGGACGGCGATGTCTCCGACGGTAGACGCGCTCCTGGGGTCGATACCTCGGGAGAAGTCCGGGGTCGGCTCGGCCGCTCAACAGACCTCCATACAACTGGGGGGCACATTGGGGGTGGCCATGCTGGGCAGCGTCCTGTACTCCACCTACGCGGACTCGGTGGAAGGCTCCGTCTCTGGTCTCCCAATACCGGAGGCTGCCAGAGGAGCGATCACCGACTCGCTGGCTGCGGCGATCCAGGTCGCGCAGCAGGTCGGCGGCCCGGCGGGAGGGCAGCTGGCGGAGGCGGCCAGGGAAGCCTTTGTAGAGGGCATGGGCGTTGCGACCCTCACCGCTGTCGGATTGATGCTGGCGGCGGCGATGGTAGCTGCTATTTCCCTGCCCAACAAAGATCCCAAGCCAGAGCTACCGCCACGGCCTACGCCTACGAGCACCATCTCGTCTGAATACTCAGCTACTGCACAGCAGAAGCCAGCGAAAGAGGCAAAATGGCGTTCACGCTAAACACACGTAACACCTACGCACTTCCTCCGGACTTGACCTTGCGGGAGGCCGTTCCCGTCCTGTCTCGCTTGGTAAGAGATTCCAACTTTTTGGACTCGCACGTCCTGCCTCTTATGGACGAAGCGGGAAGAGCCGAAGACTGGTACGTGGCCTATCGCCACGACGCCCACTGCTCCTACTCGCTACACATCTTCGTCTGGCCTCCAGGTAGTGCGACCAGGATCCACGATCATTCCTCCTGGGGAGCCTTCTGTTGCTTCGTGGGATCTATCCTGGAAGAGCGCTACGAGCGTGCCGACGATGGCTCCGTGTCCGACTATGCCCACTTGAAGAAGCTCTGGAGGCTCAAGTGGAGTAGGGAAGATGGGATCTCGACCGTGCTGCCATATGAGAGGGGCATTCACCGGGTGGGTAACCCGACCGAAGAGGCTGCCATCTCGGTGCACCTTCACGGTCCTCGGCTTGGGGAGATAGACGGGCGTGACTACGACCTTTCCCAAAACTACGTCTGCGATCGGCCAGGCGATTGATGAGATCAGAGGCACGTAAACAATCCGAAGAGACCCTGCTCGATCGCATGCGAGCATTCGGTAGTTGCGACATAGAACCCGTAATGACCGACCTCGTCACGCCGGACAGAGTTCTGTGGAGAGGTGGTGCGGTGATCCCTGCCGCTTCCGCGCCTGGCGAGGAACTGGTTACCTCACCCATCACCGGGTTTTCGCCCGTCTTTCCGGAAATTGCGGGTTACAGAAAATTACTGGAGACGGAGACTTAGTAAGGAGCAGAAGATGAACACAAAGAGTGACCTTGAAGAGCGCAACCGACCGACCACCGCCGGCTCAGAGTACTTCGAGACCGTGATCATAGGTGGCGGCCAGGCAGGCCTCTCGGTCGGCTACCACCTGAAGAAGCAGGGTCGCCCGTTCGTAATCCTGGATGCCAACGAGCGGATCGGCGACGCCTGGCGCAAGCGCTGGGACTCGCTTCGCCTGTTCACCCCTGCCCGATACAGCGGATTGGCGGGCTGGGGCTTCCCCGCGCCCGCCGTGTCATTTCCCACGAAGGACGAGATGGCCGACTACCTCGAATCCTACGCTGCCCGATTCGATCTGCCTGTTCGAACCGGCGTCACGGTGGACGGACTCTCCAGGGAGGGAGATCGATTCGTCGTTGCATCCGGCAACCGGCGTTTCGAAGCGGAACACGTGGTCGTCGCGACGGGCGCCAACCAAGTCCCGAAGGTCCCCGCCTTCGCCGACGAGCTTCATTCGAGCATCGTGCAGCTGCATTCGAGCCAGTACCGTCACCCCTCTCAGCTCCAGGAAGGCGCCGTTCTGGTGGTTGGCGCGGGCAACTCCGGAGCGGAGATCGCTTTCGAGGCGTCACGCAAGCATTCAACATACCTGTCTGGCAAGCCCTCGGGACAGCTCCCCGTCCGTCACGGACCCGTTGCGGCGAGGTTCTTCTTCCCCGTAGTGCGGTTCGTCGGCCACCACGTGTTGACATTGAGGACGCCTCTCG
>DATDKO010000005.1:0-2725 GCA_036519935.1 Rubrobacter sp.
TGTTGTACTTGGTTGTGTAGGCGTCCTGGAGGATAGTGAGTCCCGGCGGGAGGATGAGGTTCTCCGGGCTGAAGAGCACGTAGACAGGCCAGAGGAAGTCGTTCCAATTGACCAGGAAGGTCAGCACCGCAAGCGTTGCCAGAGGAGCCTTGGAGAGCGGCAGAACGATGCGCAGGAAAATCTGTAACCGGCTGGCTCCGTCTATGAGGGCCGCCTCCTCCAACTCGTGGGGCAACGAAACGAAGAACTGGCGCAGGAAGAAAACCCCGAAGGCTCCGGCTGCTCCCGGCACGATCACCGCCAATAAAGTGTCCAGCCAACCCAGCGAATCGACTATCAAGTAGTTGGGCATGAGGAAGACGAACTGAGGGATGAAAAGTGTCGTAATGATCGTCGCGAAGAGCACTCTCTTTCCAGGGAAGTTCATCCTGGCTAAAGCGTAGGCCGCCATGGAAGCCGTTACAAGCACGAGCAGCGTGTGCGCAGAGGCGGCCACCATGCTGTTGAAGAACCATCGGAGCACGGGCGTCTGCGATTCACCGGTTGAGAATATCTTCGAATAACACCGGGTCGTGAAGTCTTCGGGTATCCAGTTAGGAGGCAACTGGGTAGCCTCGACGTTGGTCTTGAAGGAGGTCGAGAGCATCCACAAGAGCGGGGTTACGAACACAACGGTCAACAGTCGCCGAACGGGTGCACATCCAGAGGTATCCCGTACCGCTTGCCCTCGTGGATCCCCGCGTTCCACACGACCGGGACGAAGTCGCTCTCCTTGAGATTCAAGGCGTTGGCCACGTCGTCCAACGGGATGATCACACCTCGCGCGGCGTTGGTGGCCACGGTGTCGATGTGCATGATCCCCACGTCGGGACCCTCACCGCTCGAAACCGCAGCCGGAACTTTCTGATAGTAGGACTCCCACACTACGGTATTCATGATGACGTTGATGTTGTCATGCTTGGAGCTGAACTCCTCGACGAGCTGCCGCATGTACGGTCCGTCCCCGCCGGTGAACCCGTTCCAGAACGCCAGATCCACCTTCGGGCCGTTGTAGCTCTTGCCGCTGCCGGCACCCTGGCTTTGCTGCACGGCAGGGTTGTCCTCGGGACCGCCGCCACAACCCGCCAGCACTAATCCTGCTCCGGCGCCCGCACTCAGAAGCAAGAAATCCTGCCGCGTCACCCTGCGACCCATCGATCGCCCCCTATCCCTATAGCTCCCGTTTGCCATCCCGGGAGGTTCTTTATACCTGCGATTCTCGTATCCTAACAGAGCGGCAGGCGAGTCCGCCTGCCCGGAGGCGGGATTACTCTCCGGCTAGACTGTCGCTCAGAGAGAGGTCGCAGCCCCGGCGTAATACCATACGCTCCAGCTCGGGGTCAGATCCTTCGGCGAGAGTCCAGGCGGCGGCCTCCAGCCACTTGTAGACGTCAGAGTCGTTGAAGTAGATCCCCTGGTACTCACCGGCGCTCTTGCCTGAGGCGCGGCGGAAGTTGTCCAGACGGCCCCTATCTTCGAGGTGCCTGTATTGGGAAGGCAGCGTTACCTCCCGATTGATGCGCCGCCTCGGCTCCCAGAAGCCGTCGGCGAGGTTGGCCGCGTCGAGCGGCAGGGGGCGCAGACGGACATGAGGGCTGCGCGAGGTATCCACGACGGGCGGGCGTGGCGACGAGTCGAGCACGTTCCCGGTCACCCGGCCATTCCGGCGCGCAGGACCGTGATCGAACACGCCGGGAAGCTGTACTTGAAGGAACCGCCTCCGATCTCTACGGAATGCTTGCTCACGCCGACTGCCTGGCGACCGAAGTCGTTGATCGAGCGGGAACTCTCACCCGCGACTTCGTAGGCTGTGGTGGTGCCCTCGAACGGAGAGTCGGCTAGCTGGATGGTGGTCTTGATCTCGCGTTCGGGGTCGCGGTTGACGACGACGAGCGTCAGGTCGTGGCCTTCAGCATCGCAGGTCGCGGAGAGGTCGAGCAGGTCGAAGGGCCCCAAATCGGCGACCCGGTGCGGCCAGGAGGAGGCTTCCGTGGTCAAATCGTGGGTCTCACATTCGACGTGGGCGTCGAGCACGATCTCGCGCATGTCTTCGGCTGAGAGAGCCCCGATCTGCCACTCCCCGTACATCTCGTTGCCCAGTCCGCAGTAGTTGACGTTGTACGGCTCCTCGTGGCCGTTCTTGCGCCTGAGGTCGGTCCAGTAGGTATCGCCCGTTCCGTTGCAGTACTCGACTCAGGCCTGCGCCTCGTCCATGGTGCCTGTGCCCATGTTGACACAGATGTAGGGCTCGGCCCCGAGCATGCGACAGTACTCTATGAACTCATCCGTGCCGAAGCGGTTGGACTCCTCGGTGGACCATGCAAGATCCACTTCCTCGGACGCTCCTCCCTGGGGCCTATCCCGTCCGTCCAGTGATAGCCGCTAACGAAGTTTCCGCCGGGCCAGCGTAGCATCGGTATCCGTAGATCCTTCGCCGCCGCCAGAACGTCACGACGGTAGCCTCGTTCATCGCTCAGGGACGAGCCTTCATCGAAGACACCACCGTAGATACAGCGGCCAAGGTGCTCGACAAAGCCCCCGAAGACCCTTCGGTCCAACGTGCCTCTTCTGCGGTCCGGGTCAAGCTTGATCCTGGCCAATCCTCACACCTCTCTACGAGAAACGCTGGTAGGAACGGACACCTTGCTCCGCAAATTCAATCGAGCAGCTTCGGTCGAGCTGTGAT
>DATDKO010000006.1:0-12770 GCA_036519935.1 Rubrobacter sp.
GATGGCCGACTTGGACACGACCAACGAGATGTTGCGCTCCAACCCATCCCTCAGGCGTTGGCGCAGGTACGCCGGACGGTCCTCCCGCGGCGAGAGATCAACCCATACCTCGTTGTCTCTAATCTCCACCGGAAAGACGCGTGCCTCGTCAGCAAACTGGTCGAAGGTTCCACCGCTCTCGAGGTCGAAGCGGGCATGATGCCAGTGGCAGGTGAGAATGCCGTCTTGTAGGGTGCCCCGGTGCAAGGGGAATCCCATGTGGGGACAGCGATTATCCAGGGCGTGCACCCTACCGTCATGGAAGAAGAGCGCGAGCGAGTGGCCGGCGACACGGACAGAGGTGCGACCGGCGGCACGCACATCGTCCAACCTGGCGGCCTGCACGTAGTTATCTGAGAGGGTATCCAGTGGCGTCACCCCTTTCCCGTCTAGACATTACTGTATGACACGAACGGTGCGGAGTCCAGATCCTTCCCCAGCCTTAGATGTCCCTGGGGCGGCTGCGAGATCGTTCGAGTGATCCTACGCCCGGGGTCAATAGCCGATAGCAGGCGTATTGCGCACGAATGTATCGTCGGTGAGCTGCTTCATCAGGAAGTCGGCAACGTCAGCTCGCGAGATGTAAGGGCGCCGGCCCGGTTTCAGATCCAGCCCCACACGGTAGTCGTTCGTCCACGGCCCGTTGGTCAGTATCATGGGACGCACGATGATCCACTCCAGGTCGCTCTCCCGCAGGAGCTTCTCCTGCGCCTCCTTCTCTGCGTACTCATCCCTGAGCAGGGGCGGCACGAGCACTTTCATGAAGAACGCGCCCGCAAACCCTGGATCCTGCTTGCTCTCCCCCACCCCCCACGCCGTCTGGCACACGAAGCGCCGCAAACCGTGCTCTTTCATCGCGGAGATGATGTTGGCGGAGCCGGCCGAAGCCGGTCCATTCGGGTCCCCTGGTCTGCGTGGGCGTAGTGGATTGCTAGGTTGCCGTGAGCCGAGGACGCTGATCACCGCCTCGTTGCCTGCCACCGCCTCACGCACCTTCCCGGAGTCGAAGGCGTCTCCCACGACGACCTTCAGCCTCCTGTGGCGCACGCTCATCCTGGATGGGTTTCTGGCGAGGGCGGTAACTTCGTGCCCTTCTGCGATCGCCCTCTCCACGAGACGCCGCCCAGTGCCGCCCGTAGGTCCGAAGATCACCAACCTCATGGATCGCACCCCTGTCTTCCGCCGTCGCAGGCTAACGCCCTTAAGTGTAACTAATTCTCCCCAGGACCAGATCTACCACTGCCAGTAGTCGCAGAGCGGACTTCAATGCATATCCCGAGCGGGCTAATATCGTTTACCCCGCTGTCGAGTGATATCGAAGAGGGCCGAATCGGATACCGCCATAACGGCCATCACGCCGCACTGGACCGGGTCGCTCACCACCAGGTCGGCGGCGTCAGGAACGCTGCCTGGCATGTTGAGCGACAGCACGATTATCCCTTTCTCGCGGATCTCGTGTACCGCGCTGGTGACCTCCCCACCCATCAGCGCACCGGCCAGGACAAGCGCCACTGCCCGCGGCAGGCGGGCCACGGCGCGCGTCGCCGCGGCGAGCTCTTCCTCCCCGACCAGAGGGATGGTGTCGACGGAGATCTTCTCGCCACGAATGTTGTGCCTATCGGCCTCGGCCACCGCGCCGACCACCACCTGGCCCACCTGCGCCCCGCCGCCTACCACGATGATCCGCTTGCCGTACACCTTCTGGAACGAGGGCGCCCGTTCTGCCGCCCTCACGACGGGTAGCGCATGTAGGTCACCTATGAGCACGTCCGCGGCTTCGCCGGCGACGTCCTCGAGCTCGAAATAGACTGTGGAGAGACCTTCGCGCCGCTCGGCGATGTCGACGTGGGTTATGTTCGCCTCATGGGCGAGGAACACCCTGGTCAGGGCGTGCAGGACGCCGGGTTCGTCGGGCGTTTGGACCATCAGGGCCAGGGGAACTTCACGCTCGGTGCTCTCGCTCATAGACCGGAGTGTATAGCCTCTCCGGAGCTTGCGCCGATAGCCTGGCGACTTTTTCGTACCTGGCAACCAACACCTACGTACGTCCAGAAAGTACGCCATAATGGTATGGTCCATCCCTCAAGCAAAAAGGCGGTGCTGCCATGTTCGCCAGGGTAACCCGGTTCAACATTAGCCCCGAGAACCTCCAACAGGGACACCATCAGATAGAAGAGCACCTCATCCCTGCCCTAAAGATGCAGAAAGGTTACTCGGGCGGCTTGCTCCTTGCCAATAAAGAGGACCACAAGATGCTCGCTGTGACGCTGTGGGAGGATGAGCAAAACATGCACGCCACCGACGAGGCCTCCCACTGGTTTAGAGTCTTCGGTGCTGAAGCCTTCGACGGCAAGGTCAAAGACGTCGAGACCTACGAAGTCTACCGCGCACGATTGGATCATCAAGAGCCGTGATCGCACCCAGCCAGGGATGAATCATCCAGGTCTGTTTGCCGACTCCTCGACCCGCTTTCCTTCCCTCTGCCTTCACAGCACAACTCTCCTGTAGGATCGCCTGCCAGGTTTCATGGAAACCGCTACGCGGATCGTTCTGCGAGCCCGAGAGCGTAATACTTCCCAAGACGCATTTAAGACCACACTCCTGACCCATAGAGGGTCACAACCAAGCCCACCGCAAGCCCGATCAAGCTCCCAACAAACGCTGTAATCAGCTGGGTCCAAAGCGCCCTCTCGAAAGCGCCTGCCACCGTGAGAGCGGCATTGGTGAACAGGATAGACGACCCTACAAACACCAGAAAATAGAGTACGACTCGCCACACGCTAGGGACGGAGTATACGGCGGAAAGCACCAGCGCCACGAGGATGAGCGCCAGGAGCGCGAATGCGCCAAGCAACCATAGCCGCCGCAGGCCGCCCTTAGCGCCCACACTGCAGCCGGGGCGAAGGCCAAGATCAGCAGGAGAACGAACAGCATAAGCATCGCTTCCACCCCAAAATCCAGGCTCCTGGAGACGCGCCTGGCGTCTCGCAGAACAGAATCACTCGCAGAGCACACTCCTCCTTGTGGGTACTTCGGTCAATAGAGGCTGCTAATCTGATTCCTTACTCTTTGGGAGCGTAGCCGGGTGTAGCCATAGCGAGACGTGCGCAGGCTGCATGGTCTCCGTCACCACCCACACCAGTTCGTCGTTCAGTGCCTCCCCTTCCGCCACAACCCCACTCTACCGCACTACTGTCTCCGAAGCGTTACGACGATCGCTTTCAGGGCTAAGGAGAGCCGAATATTCGTGATCTCCATCCTTGTAGACGAAGGAGGGGTTGCGAATTGGGATCGATCGGTTCGACCCAATCTGCGCTCTCGAGAGTGGATTCTCCTCGGATGTCCACCTATCACCCCGCTTCATCTGGGGCAGATGCACCGACCTGGTCGTCGCGGGCGGCACCAATTCCTGCGATCAACAGACATATCGTTACCGTGAGCAGCAATGCCAGCGGCACCTTCCACGCACCCGTCACATCGCGCAGGACGCCGAAGAGGAAAGGCCCACCCGCGGCGAGCAGGTAACCGACCGACTGGGCCATACCCGAAAGCGCAGAGGCGTGCCCGGGGTCTGGAGCACGCAGCGCGAAGAAGGTGAGCGCCAGGCTGAAGGCCGCCCCCTGGCCGAGGCCTAGCAGCACGACCCACAGGGTACTGGCGGTGGAACCAGCAACCAGAAGGCCCAAAGCGCCGACACCAGACATGCCCACGGCCACCACGACGACGCCTCGCTGAGAGGGCCTCCTCTCGGCGATCATGGGAGACAAGAACATTGTCACGATCGCCACGGCCTGAGAGAGTCCGAGCATCCACCCTGCTCTGGCTGCACCCATCCCCTCCGCCTGCAGGATCTCCGGGAGCCACGTCAGCGTCACGTAGTACGAGAGCGACTGCAACCCCATGAACAGTGTCACCTTCCAAGCCAGTGGCGAACGCCACAGGTCTCTGACCCCAGGGGAGCTTCGGGCGTCTGGATCCGCAGGCTGATCGCTACGGCTGAGCTGGGGGAGCCAGGCGACACCGGCGAGCAGGACGGGCAGGGCCCACACCGCCAGGGCTCCTCGCCAGCCGATGCCGGCCAGCTGTGCCAAAGGGACGCTCATGCCGGCGGCGAGCGCGGCGCTGATGCCTAGCGAGGTGGAGTACACGCTCGTCATGAGGCCGGCGTGTTCGGGGAACTCTCGCTTGACGAGACCCGGCAAGAGCACGTTGGCTACCGCGATCGCCGCTCCCAGGACGACCGTACCCAGAAACAGAGCCGCCACAACCCCCGCCCAGCGCAACAGTATGCCAGCCACCAGGACGAGCAGGCTCGCCAGCAGCACACGCTCCATGCCGAACCGCCGGGCTACGCGCGGCGCGATCGGCGAGAGCAGGCCGAAAGCCAAGAGCGGCAACGTCGTGAGAAGCCCTGCTACCCCGTTGGATATGCCGGTGTCCGCCCGGATCTGGCCGATCAAGGGGGCCACGCCGGTGAGTGCCGGGCGCAGGTTGGCCGCCAGAAGCACGATTCCCAATACAAGGAGAAAGCTGCGGAGGCGTGAGCGGCCGGATTCTGCCGTGGCAGAAGCCCTCTTCGTCATACTTCTCCTCCCTGTCACCTTGCAGTGGCAAAGCGTAGCCTACTCGACCTTGCTCTCGTCGTGGAGGAGAATGGACCGGTCGATCTCCTTGATCGAGGACCTGCCACCGCCCCGGAGCACTGCCAAGTGAATGACGTGCTGGTAGACGTGGGACACCTTCATGCGATTCTAATCGCACTGTACGCACGCTGGAGTGTAGATGCCAGGGATTCGTTCCACCGCTCCCAAGGGGTTGCGTCGGAATGAATCTGTACCGGCCAGCCATGATATGCCATAGCCGAAGATCGAGACTCAAGGCCACCCCGCACTTCGGGGGCGGAGGTGGATGAGGCCACAGGCTGGTGTAAATTGGGAAGAAGAACGAACGGGGGAGGAGGAAAAGGAGTGGATGTCCTCGAAGAGGAAGTCGGCAGGGAGGCCTCGAGGGGCGTGGTCGAGCTACAGTTTCCGAGCGAGTTCGCCTCCCTTCGAACAGGAATGCCAGGCTAACATGGCAGGATCGTGAGCGAGCCGGAGGATCTCGTGCGGAACATCACCGACGAGGGTGTGCGTGATCCCCGCCTCCTCGAGGCCCTGCGCGCGGTCCCCAGGGCGGGCTTCGTTCCCGCTAACCTCGCCGGGCAAGCCTACGAGGACAGGCCGCTACCCATCCCCCACGGCCAGGTGACCACTCAGCCCTCGCTGGTGGCGAGGATGGTGGACGCTCTGGGGCTCGCGGGCTCGGAGCGGGTGCTGGAGGTTGGCGCTGGCTACGCGTGGCAGACGGCGCTGCTCGCCCGCCTGGGCGGCTTCGTGTGGGCGGTGGAGCGCTTCGGGGACGTGGCGGATGCTGCGAGGGAGAACCTCGCCCGGTTCGGCGTGACGAACGCCGAGGTCGTCACGGTCGACGGCACGAAGGGTTTACCCGAGCACGCTCCTTACGACGCCATCCTGGTCGCCGCAGCGTTCCCTTCTGTCCCTAGGCCGCTCGAGGAACAGCTCGCTGCAGAAGGGCGCTTGGTACAGCCTGTGGGCCCGGGCGGCAGAGAGGAGGTGGTCCTCTTCGAGAAAGGCACTGGTGGGCTTGTGCGGCGCCGCACTATCGCCTGGGCGCGCTTCGTCAGGCTCCATGGCGCGCACGCGTTCCCTGAGCACTAGACTTTCGTGGGCACCATCTGGAGAGGTCGTCACCACTCCTCGGCTTTTCGAGTCTGTGGATGCTCTTTTGACCGCGGAAGGAGTGGGGCGCTAGCCGCATTCGAGTACCAGGGTGCCTTCACGGCGGGCGAAGAAGGTGCCCATCTCGGCGGACAGGCGTTCCATCCGGTCCAAGATGGTTTCTCGCTCGCCGCCCGTAGCGAGGTCAACACGCGCATAAGAGAGTTTGACCGGGGTAAGGTCCAGACGCTCGAGTCTGCCCCCTTCTACGGAAACTTGAAAGAGGAAGGACCAGTCGTTTCGTATCTTGGGGTCAACCACGTAATCGTCGATAAAATCGCCCGTATCGTAGAGGATGGGCTTGCCGCGGTAGATCTCCACCCCTTGGAAGACGTGCGCACTGTGCCCGTAGTAGATGTCTACCCCCCGATCTATGACCGCACGGGCGAACCGGCGGAAGATCTCTTCGGGCCGCTGCACCATGTTCGGGCCCCAGTGGTTGGAGAATATGACCGTGTCTACCCCCATTTCACGCACGTACGACACCGTCCTCTCCACCCGCCGAAGAACATCCGGTTTCAAGGAGACCGGCAGGTAGTTCGTGCCCGGCCGGTCGATGCCGGCGGCAAACGGCGGTTCGTTGTCCGTGAACGCCAGCAGCGCCACCCGGCGCGCGTGCTCCGCTTGCACAGTAAGAATGGCCGGATCTGCGGCTTGTTCTCGGTTGCGGCCAGCTCCAGCGTGCCGAATGCCAGCCGTATCCAGGTGTTCCAAGGTATCGAGCAACCCCTGTTCCTCGAAGTCTAGAGTGTGATTGTTGGCCAGCGAACAGGCATCGACCCGGGCACTCCGCAAGGTTTCGATGGCAGAGGGTTGGGCTCTGAAGTGGAAGACTTTTGGCGTACGGGTCCACGGCCGCTCGTTATCCGTGATAGCGCACTCCAGGTTGATGATGCGTAGGTCCGCAGCCTCCAGAAGGGGCATCACGTCACCCCACGGCGCCTCGGGACGCATGTGATAGTTATGGACCTCGGCGACCATGCGCCCGAGCATTACGTCGCCGGTCAGCGCCACGGTAATCATCGCGCAGTAGGTGCCAAATGACCTGACCGAAACGCGCCGCATGCGTCGCACAAACGTTTCAATGTACGGCATTGCGTCAGGCCCGGATACACCGGAGTCACCGTGCTCCACAGGTGCTCGGCCACGATCCCGGAGGTAGCGTCAAACAACTGAGCGATCCTGCGGGTGTCTTCTGTGGTCGTCGGCTCGAAGAGGAAGCTAATCGTCGATCCACCATAATGGGAACATTCTACAAGAGGATCGCCTTAGCTCCCTGTGCGGAACACAGTTCCATTCCGCCGCTCCTAGAGGAGGAAGTTGCGGCGGAGACTAATTGGCCTTCTCGTAGTATCTCTCGAAGGCTTCTTCCGAGAACACGCCCCCAGAATAAGAGTACCCTTCCCCCTCCGCAGTGACGGCCCGGATCTCGTAGTCTCCTGCTTCGTTCTTCCTGGCCCAGTACAGCCCCGACCATCCGCTTGTCCTCATCTTCTCGGCATTCCTGTAGCGGTAGAGCTCGAAGCCTCCCTCGGGAGGCACCAGGTTCAGGTCTTCATAGCGTTCCTGGTTCATGACTCCTTAGATCTCCCTCTCTAGCAACGCCGGCAGGGCCAGCCTGTCCTGTTCGTGCTCGTCGAAGGAGTCCACCGAGGAGCAGAGCCTCTCAAGAGGCCGATTGCCGCGCTCGGCCCTTGGGCTCAACTCCTTAGGACGATCCGGTAGACAGCCAGGACGACCACGGCGCCCAAGACCGCTATCGCGAAACTTCTGAAATCGAATCCGAAGAACAACACCTCCGTCCCGGTCACGAGCCTGTAGAGGAACCCTCCTACGAAGGCGCCACCCACACCAAGGAGCATAGTGATTATGCACCCGCCGGGGTCGCGGCCTGGCATCAGCAGCTTAGCGATTATCCCCGCGATCAGCCCGAAGACTATCCAGCTAAGCACACCCAATTGTCTGCTCCTCGAGGCGCCTGCGCACCTTCGGCTGCTTTGAAGTATTGCAGGTAGATTGTACTAGCATGCCGCTGCTGACGGAACGGGTGGATAGCATCTCGTGAATAGGCCGTCACACTCCGCGAACGATCGAAGCGCGCACTACGGTCCCGCCCGAGCCGACCTCTTCGAGAACCGAGACGAACTCACCCACGTCAGCAACGCAGTCTTCGAGCAGGCGAGCACCAGCTTCCTCAACCCCATCCTCGAGGCAGCGGCGATGGCGCTTTCCAGGGTCACGGTCCTTGCCAACGCCCTCAGGCTGCGCCGGGTGAGAGTGGGCTGAGACTATGAAAATACCCATATGGGGTATGGTACAATCCCGGAAAATGGGGAGTTGGCCGGCTCCCCCTTCCGAGGAGGTATCGAAGAGATGACGGAGCAGCAGATTGGGCAGGCTCACGGCTACATCAAAGAGGGTGACAAGGTGAAGCTCAGGGCGCGTTTGAGACGCATTGAGGGTCAGGTACGGGGCGTGCAGCGCATGATCGACGAGGAGAAGTACTGTGTGGACATCCTCACCCAGATCTCCAGCTACATCCGCGCCTCGGAGAAGGTCGCCTCGCTCGTCTTGAGAGATCACATGGACCACTGCGTGAGAGAGGCGCTCGCGGACGGGGAGAACGCCGATGAGAAGGTCAGGGAGCTACAGGAGGCTGTGGAGCGCTTCCTGAAGCTTGACTAGCGAGGGACGGTGGTAAGGTCTTCGTGGGGCCACCCAAAACGAAGAACAGCCATCGGACTGTGGGGCTCACGGATGGCGCCGTCGAGGCCCTCAGAGGGCACCTGGCGCAACAGCTAGAGGAGATGGAGCGCATCGGCTCCCTTTACCGTCCCGGCGGTCTCGTGTTCGCCAAGGAGGTCGGCGGCATCGTCAACCCCTCCAACCTGCGCAACCGCTCCCTGAAATCCCTGCTCGAGCGCGCCGGACTGTGGCGATCCGCTTCCACGACCTGAGGCATACGTGCGCCTCGCTGTTGCCAAGCGCTTGGGCGTATGGAAAGCGAGAGCGTGCCAGGTAGAGCAAGCAAAGTCTGCACGATGTAGAGCGTGATCCGAAAGATAGCCCATAAGGAGCGAGACGGTTCAGCGGGACAATCTCCTGCGGAGGATGACGGAGTCGACCACGATGAGTATGACCCACGACCAAGTGGCGGGGCTTGGACGCTAAAGAAGGAGATGCCGATGGAGAGCAAGTAGATGGCTGGTATCGTGAGGCCTCGTATAAGTAAGAAGCGCATCGTGGCGGGATCCTGCGGCTCGTCGAGCAGCCGGTCGTTCCTCGTCAAGTATCAGTGTATGGCCGTCAAGAGCAGCCTGCCCACGGCGAGGGTGGCGGCGTAGATGGCTACCGGTAATTGGTGGTCGCCGTACTCTCCGAGGAGCGAGGTGGGGAAGGGCACGAACGCCACGAACATAAGGAAGAGGAAATTGAGATAGAGGAGGTTACGGTCGTAGGACCTTATGGGTCGGAAGATGCTGTGGTGGATAATCCAGAAGGTGCTGATCACCACGAAGCTCAAGACGTAGCCGAGGTACTTGGGCCACAGGGCGAGCAGCACGCCGGGCAGCTCGGAGCCGACCACGTTCTCCGGTATGTTGGGCACCCTTATGTCGAGGACCAAGAGGGTCAAGGCGATGGCGAAGACCCCGTCGCTGAGGTTGACGATGCGGTCCCGGTCCCTAGCAGCTTCCCTTTCTCCCGTTCCGAGCACTGATTCTCCTCCCGAGTCTGGTTTTCGCTGCCGGTAGTCTAGGCGTTTTGGTCATAAGGGAGGTTGACTCTCATAATGGTGGGTTAGGGAAACACACAGCGATGGCTACACGTGGCTGGCCCTGCACATGCCAGGGCCACATAAAGTCAAATTTCAGGGACGGACACTGTACGGCTCTAAACCGATTACAGCACGTCGCTGTCAATAGTTGGAACGTGGGCATACCAAGCAGAATCGAGACGCCGAGGGGCGGGCATGAGCGTGCCAACCGCACCGAACTCCATCCATACCTCTCCACGTTTTTGGATTTCTAACGTGCCAGTCGATCCCGGTGACACGTAAGCTCGGAGACACCTCACCC
The DNA here is from genome assembly GCA_036519935.1 of Rubrobacter sp. Lineage (GTDB taxonomy): Bacteria > Actinomycetota > Rubrobacteria > Rubrobacterales > Rubrobacteraceae > Rubrobacter_D. The sequence goes on from DATDKO010000006.1 coordinate 9,896, forward strand.
TACGCCAGCAACGCCGGTTTTCGCCAGTGGGCTCTTGATTCAGGTTCTTGCACCTGATGCGTGTTAGGGTTCTTTACCTTCGCTTTCCTCGGAGCGGTCTTTCCCGGCACCTGCTCAGGGCTGTAGGGAGGCCTCAAGAATCACTTTAACTTCATGTAGCGTACTGGCCTCGTAAAACGCTCCTAGAGCATTCTCGCCGTGCTCCTGCCTCCAATGATACGCAGGATGATGATATAGATATCGTATGCAGGTAGCGCCTAACTAGATTTCGCTCCGAAGCCTCGCGTGTTTAGCGAACGATTACGCGATCGCAGGTGTTGGACGCCTCTATCTCTGCGTCGACGTAGCACCAGTCGAAGCCTGATCCGCCGCCGGCACCGTCGAGGGTGTCGCCGTCGTTTACGTAGAGGAAGTCATCGCCCGCGAGCCCATGTACTTGGTCCTTGTCGTTGGAGTAGGTATTGGCGTGGATACGGTCGAAGTTGCCCCATGCGCGTATGAGATCCCTCTTGCCGTCACCGATTCGCTCGTAGATGGTCTCCCTAGCGATGTTGCCGTGACACGGTACAGAGTAACACTGCTTGGAGACGGTGGGAGCGGGCGCCGCCGATGCGCTGGCCGTCGAGACGGGAGTACTGCTCTGTGCGCCTACGGAACTCACCATCAAGGAGTCTGCGAGCAGCGCTACCGCCACGAGCAGTAGCGGCAGCCCAGCTACTTCCTAACCAGAGACCCATAGGCTTTGCGCCACCGCCTCGCAGCGGGTTTGCCTTTTCGGAGCGCACACGGGTGCGCCCGCTTCAGCGCATTCTCACATAGGCCGATGAATTCCCGATGAATTTTGAGGGGGCGTGCATCTCTTTTGCCCCTTTTCGAACCTTTTGCGAGCCGAGATCGAACTTCCGAGATTTCACAACCAAGAAGCGAGCGATGTATGCTTATCCCTGAAATTGGCGGCGGATTTTTCGAGGGGGTGAGTGGTCATGAGAATCGACCACCTACTTTTCGCGACCCACCCCCCACAAAACCATTCGCGTATGATTCTGTGCCAGCAGACGGTGTACGATGATTCTCGCCGCGGTGAATCTCCCAATATCTTGAACTGGCAATAAGCCACAAGGCGGGGTCATTGGCCCTTCTCTGCACGCATTGCGGTGAGGCTATGCAGGATATTGGAAATGAACTTCTGAGAATTCACCTTCTACGACGTTGGGTGAATAAGGGCAAGAAGATGGGCCGAGGCTGCTATGAGCCCCAGACCCTCTCCTAGACCTCAAGGCCGCTGGCTTCGCCCGCAGGAGAAGCCCCTACGGGCGGCTCCCCCAGGAAGGGTTGGAGCCCTCCGTGACTTTAGACTTACCCCCACCGCCTACGTTGATCGTATAGATCTTCCCATGTAGGTCATTGCCTGTGTAGTAGGTGATCTTCTTACCGTCGGGCGAGTAGTCAGGATCGTTGCCCTCCGTGACTTTGGTCTTATCTCCCCCGCCGGCGCTGATCGTGTAGATATTTGTGCTCTTTTCGCCGGAGCCCGAGTAGGCGATCCTCCTGCCGTCGGGCGAGTAGTCAGGGTAGTAATCGTAGGTTGAGTTGTTGGTGAGTTGAACCCTATTCTTTCCGTGGACGCCAATCGTGTAGATCTCGACCGCGTCGTTTCTGAGAAACTTTCTTTCTTCACCCGAGAAGAGGATCTTCTTACCGTCGGGCGAGTAAGAAGGAGTGAACTCGTTCGTGCCGTTATTGGTGACTCGGAACACACCAGTTCCGTCGGTGTTGATCGTGTAGATCTCTAAGTCGTGTCCGTCCCAGTGCGTATAGGCTATCCTCTTGCCATCAGGCGAGTAGGAAGAGGCTTCATCGCCCCTATTGTTGTTGGTTACATTGGTCTTAGAGAGTCTTTCAAAACCGCCGGTCAGGGTAAATGGAGAGTATGGCTAAAGAGTTAGTAAGTGACGAGCTTTGGAAGATCATCGAGCCGCTTTTGCCGGAGGAACCACCCAAGCCCAAAGGCGGCAGACCTCGCGTGGACGACCGCGCCGCCCTAACCGGCATTATCTTCGTGCTAAAGAGTGGCATCCCCTGGGAGATGCTGCCCCAAGAGATGGGGTGCGGAAGCGGCGTGACTTGCTGGCGACGCCTCGAGGAGTGGCAACAGGCGGGCGTTTGGGAACGCCTGCATCGGGTATTGCTCAACCGATTGGGAGAGGCCGACCAGATAGAGTGGGAGCGCGCCTCGTTGGACTCGGCGAGCATCCCGGCCAAAAAAGGGGCCGAAAAACCGGAGCGAATCCGACGGATAAGGGAAAAGCGGGCACGAAGCGCCACATTGTGGTCGACAAAAGAGGCGTCCCGCTCTCGGTAATGACGAGTGCCGCGAACATGCACGACTCGATGGTCTTCGAGGAGCTTTTGGACGCAATAGAGCCCATAAAGCGTCCGAGAGGCAGGCCGAGGAAGCGTCCCGAGAAGCTGCACGCCGACAAAGCCTACGACGACAAGAAGTGTGCGCGGGCGCTCAGAAAGAGGGGCATCAAGAGGCGCATAGCCAGGAAGGGTGTGGAGAGTTCTGAGAAGCTGGGTCGACACAGGTGGGTGGTAGAGCGGACGCTGGCGTGGGTAGCCAAGTACCGCAGGCTCACGATTCGCTACGAGCGGCGGGACGACATCCACGAGGCATTCCTATCTCTGGGTTGTTCTCTGATCTGTCTCAACTTCCTCTCGTGAAGGGTTTTGAAAGGCTCACTTAGCACGCGGTAGCCTTTGCCTTCGTAGTGCTCGACCCACTTCTCCCAGCTGCGGGGGGTCATCCAGAAGCCGTGGACCAGGACGATGGTGTCGGGGGCGGTAGGATTGGCGGCGGTCATGGTCTTCCTCC
>DATDKO010000007.1:0-2103 GCA_036519935.1 Rubrobacter sp.
GCCTCCATTCGATCCTGGTGCCGCCGCCCGGTACTTGGATTTCATGCCCCACATACTCCATCTTCCCTGTAAAGAGGAAGTCCTCGTCAAGGCACCGAAACGTTCTGTCCTCCAACTTTCGCTCTGGCTCTCTTGCCATGCTCCCCCTCTCTATAGGTGGTCTGTTCCTGGCCCTCAGTATGCACGAACTTCGTAGAAGTTGATTTCTGCGAAGTTGGCCTTTAAATCATTCTGCGGACTTCGCCTTTTGGGGATTCTCGGAAGTTCGCATAAAGGGGGTTCTAAGAAGTTCGTGTGGCTACTGTGTCTCGGCGTCGTCGTTTTCGTGGCGTCGTCGCTGCCGGTAGCCGTAGGATGCCTTGCGCACCGTTTCCTCGTCTTCCAGGCTGGCCCCCAAAGCTCCCGCGACCGTTGCCAGGGAGGCCGCAAGCCAGGAGAGCGTCAGGTACTCCCCGAAGCTCACCGGGTGCTTGAGGATGCTCTGGAAGTAGTCGCCCGGCACGAACACCCACGCTGCCAGCAGGATCAGGGCGAACAGGATGGCGTAGGCACACAGCACCGCCGACGTGACCGTCAGCACTGTAACCCCGTTGTAGAGTGCTGCCCACTTTTGTTGATCCGGGTCCTCGGGGCGCTCCCACAGGTGGTGGGCCACGATGATCCAAGCGACCATCGCCACGATCGCCGTGACCATCAACAGCAGTAGACGCGCCCAGCCCACGGAGTCGGCCAGCACCCAGAGGGTGGTGATCACCAACGCGTAGGCGCCCGTGGCGAAGGCCGCGGCTATGGCTCCCTTGAAGGCGGGGAGCATCCTCCAGGGGCGGTTGGCCAAAACCATCCCCGACCAAAGCCTGAGATGCCCGAGCGCCCCTGGGGCGGCGAAGCGAGCGTCGACGTCCATGGCCTTCATGTCCTCATCAGGCGGATCTACCCTCTGGAAGGATCCGACCGACCCCCTAGGCTGCGAACCTCGAGCGGGGGGATCGCCTGCTGCGTGCTCCTTGGTCCTCTCGTACAGCTCGCCCGCGAGCTGGAGGGTGAGGTCCCGCGCCTTCGGACGCAGCCGCATCGCGCCCATGGCGGGCAGCGAGAGGCCGGCCACGCCGCGCTCGGAGCTGAGGTCCGCCGCGACGAGCCGCCCGTCCCTGTAGACTGGCAGGTCCGTCAGGCACAGGGCCAGGTCCCAGCCCTCGCTCAGCATCTTCTGCCGGCACTCCTCCAGTATCTCCGGCGCTTCCTGATCGGTGCCGGTTAGGGGATCGACCACTACCGCCACGTCCCACGAGACCTCCCAGTCGACCCGGCTGCTCAGGAGATCGGGCAGTTCGGAAGCCAGCTCCTGGGCGATCTTCTCGGGGATGTCGGGAGCGGGTATCAGTCCCAGCGTCACTGAGCCTTCGCGATTCACTTCTTCCCCCTAGCCGGTCGCCGCCGCGCCCTTCATGTGGCTATCGGCCGTAGCTACCCACCCGGCCGTCTCAGGGCCTGAGTAGAACCTTCACCGCGTTGTCCTGCTTTTTCTGGAAGATCTCGTAGCCGTGCGGCCCCTGGTCGAGCGGCAACTGGTGGGTGTGGAAGCCCTCGACGCCCAGAGGGTCGCCGTCGCCGGTGAGGAGCGGCATGATGTCGTCTACCCAGCGCTTGACGTTGGCCTGGCCCATGGTCAGCTTGACCTGCTTGTCGAAGAGCGTCAGCATCGGCAGGGGGTCGGCCATGCCGCCGTAGACGCCGATCAGGGAGATCGTCCCCCCCCGCCTGACCGCGTCGATGGCAAGGGAGAAGGCGGTCAAGCGGTCGGAGCCAGCCTTCTCCATCACCGTCTCAGCCACCGCGTCGGGCATGAACGTGGTCATCTGCTGGGCGAGGCCCGCGCCGGGGGAGCCGTGTGCCTCCATCCCTACCGCCTCGATAACCGAGTCGGTGCCACGCCCCTGGGTCATCTCACGGATCTCCCCAGCGACGTCGTCGTGCTCGTTGAGATCCAGCACCTCGATCCCGTTGCGCCTGGCACGTTCGATCCGCTCGGGCACGAGCTCCACGGCGATCACCCGGAAGCCGAGGTGTTTGGCGATCCGGGAAGACATGTCGCCTATCGGCCCC
>DATDKO010000008.1:0-8522 GCA_036519935.1 Rubrobacter sp.
CACCGTCACCGACCTGAGCAAGGTGATCGACGGCGTGCGGACCCTGGTCATCTCGGAGAGGGATTACACCGCAGGACAACTGAGCGAGCCAGAGCTCGCCTTCTTTGCCCAGGACAACTCCGGGAACGTGTGGCTGGTCGGCGAGTACCCCGAGGAGTACGAGGACGGCAAGTTCGACAAAGCCCCCGCCTGGATCAGCGGCCAAAAAGGTGCTAGGGCAGGGATCGCCATGCTAGCAGAGCCGCGGCGGGACGTTCCAGACTACGCCCAAGGATACGCGCCTCCTCCGGTCGACTTTACTGACCGCGCCAGGGTCTACAAGATGGGCCAGCAGACCTGTACTCCCGTTGAGTGCTACGAGAACGTTCTGGTGACCGAGGAGTTCAACCCGGACGAGCCGGGCTCCTTCCAGCTCAAGTACTATGCGCCAGGCGTGGGCAATGTTCGGGTCGGCTGGAGGGGAGAAAAAGAGGAAGAGAAAGAGACGTTGGAGCTGGCGGACTACCAGCACCTCAGCCCGGAGGCCCTCACGAAGGTCCGGAAGGAGGCGATGGAAATGGATGGGCGGGCCTACGAACGCAGTGAGGTGTACCGTGAGACGCCACCGGCAGAACCGCTGAAGTAGGTCGGCCGATGGCCGCGACCAAGCCGAGCGCCAAGAGCGGGTCGCCGATCGCGCCCAGGTTGTCCATCGCCCGCTCAAAGCCGTAGGCCTTGCCGCAGACGGCCGGGGTGGCGACGTCGGCAAGAAGGGCGTTGCGCGGGCTTGATCGTGATGGGAAGTCGGGGGCTCGGCGGAGTGAGACGAGCACTGATGGCAGCGTATCGGACTCGGTTGTGCGGCATGCTCACCGCCCCGTGTTGGTGGTCCGTACCAAGCAGGAACAGGCGGCGTAGAGGAGGCCGAACTTCCTAGAACGCCGTAAAGCGGAACTTCGCAGAATGCCCCATCACCCCGGTCCTGAGAGCCTAGCCTGCGAGGAGCCTAATACGGGTGGGTATCATCAGTGTCTTATGTATGCCGGGCTATGAACAGTGTCTTATGTATGCCGGGCTATGAACCCTCGACACTCTACATAAGACAATCTGCTGTATAGGACCGGGGCTATGCGGAACTTCGGAGAACTCTTCTTGGCACTTCGGTGAATAGAGGCAAGAGAAAGGTGTCGGTGATAGGCTAGGGCAACCATGATAATTGTCGGGGCCGCTTTCGCTTACCTTTTGCAGAGCGTCATGATCCTCGCGTTGTGCTTCCTTTGGGTCGCAGCGTTGTTGGATGTCCAAAGCCACATGCGCACAGGAGTTACCTCGCACAAGATCTTGGTGTTCATAGCCATATCCATATCCGTGCTCGCCGTTTTTCTGATCGTCGCCACGGATGCCTTGTTTATCGATAACAGAGGCGAGCCTTTTAGCCCGTGGAGTGATTGGGGGGTTAGGCTTGGAAGTTAAAGCCACTAGACCACTTTAGTGCTTGTGTTCCACCAACTCCCGTAATGGAGTGAGAGGCAGGCGCAGAGGATGGAAGCGCTCACCAGGAGCATGAACCGCCTTAGTTGGGTTGTCGTCCTCGCCATGATCGCGGGGGTGGGCACTACCGTGTGGGCTCTGCTCTTAGGGGGCGGCTAGGCGTACACTTCTTCACTGGATGTGATCTTCTAGAGCGAACTTCTGAGAATTCTTCTTCCACGCACTCCGGTGAATAGGGGCTAGAGCGAGGGCCGGACGGAGCTCCTAAGCCCACTTCATCGACCGGCTCGGGCTGGCCGCCAGGGTGTATGGGTGGACCTCAAATTCCTCGCACAACTCCCGGCATTGGCTGAGCAACTCCTGCCTCTGGGGCATCGCTCGCCACGCTTCCTGCACTTGTTGGTTCTCCCACGCCGCCAAAGAGAGGAATCTCCTTGGATCTTCATTACTCCGAACCAACAAGAACGACACAACCCCTGGGGCGTTGTTCAACGTCGACTCGGCAAAGGTAGTCCACCTCTTGATGAACTCCTCCTCGCTTCCTGCCCTAACCAACCATTCGCCCGAGCTGTAGGACTGAGCTGTCTTCTGCATCAGTTCTTGTCCTCCTTCCACCCGCACGGACCAGCGGGCATTGAACCTTTCCAACCGATGAGCATAATGCCAGCTACCTCAGTCCGGAGCTAACTTCGGAGAGCACTCCTTGGGGCGAAGTTCTGAGAATTTCTCTCCCACGCACTAGCGTGAATAGCGTAGACTGATCGCCGGGTGTTGAGGGAAAAGAGGAGATGCCAACTATGGAGGTGATCTCTACATGACTGCCGTAGACGATGTGGATCAACTCATCGAGCAGTTTCACCTAGCGTCGAATGAGTTCTTGAAAGGAAACCCCGAGCCTGGCAATAAGCTATGGTCCCGTCGGGAAGACGTCAGCCTCGCTAATCCCTATGGCCCTCCAGCGCATGGATGGGAGCATGTTGCTAAGACTACGGAGCATGCTGCATCACAGGTCAGAGACGGCGAGTTCGTTAGCGCCGAGATCATAGAGAAGAACGTAACTCCTGAGCTTGCCTACGTGGTGGAGATAGAGCGGGCGAAGGCCAAGATCGGCGGAAGTGAAGATATAACACCGTTCGCCCTGCGGGCCACGATGATCTTTAGACCCGAAGATGGCACCTGGAAGATAGTGCATCGGCACGCAGATCCCATAACTACGGAGCAAGCAGCAGAGTCGGTGATACAGAAGTAGACCTACCCTTAGAGCGAACTTCGGAGAACTCCGTTAGGGCGAAGTTCGCAGAACTTTAAGAAGGCGAAGTTCGCGTTCTTAGGCTTCTCGGAAGTTCCTTAGCCCGCTCGATTCTTAGGTTTCCTCGTGCGTGCACGCACGCGTTTTGGGTCGTGAACTTCCTTTTTTTGTCCTGCATCGTTGCAACACAAGGTGATGCAACACCGCCCGATATTTGACCCAAATTGACACGCCGGACCTTACAAAACCTAAGATTCCAAACACGCGTTGCGTTTAAACGACTACCAAAAAGGGGTCGGGGGCGCGGCGGAATGACGTGTAGAGGCACGCCCCCGGCAGTCGGTTATCTACGTTGCAGGTGCCCCCGAAGTGCTAGGCCACCGAAGAGGCCGCCCAAGAGGAGCGCGAGTCCTGCGGCTAGCGGTAGGAGGCCTAATCCGCCCGTCGGTGGGAGTATCGCCGCACCCCCGCCGTACTGTGCCCCTGCAGCCGCGTACTGGTCTGTAGCGACCCCCTGTGCCATTGCCGGGGCGGCCACAAGCAGCGTGAGAAGAGCTAGCATTGTTGCGAGATATAGGGCTCTTTTCATGGCTTCACCTCCTTCTAGAAAACCTTGATTTCCCATGATCAAGATTTCTATGTGGGGGGCCGGCGTTGTACAAACAACCTGTAGATTGGGATCGCTCCCGGCCCGCTTATGACACCGCTTTAGTAACTACCCTACGCCACCTTCACACACTCACCCCCCTTCAGTATCTCACATGCGCTCTAAGCAAAGAACACGCACACCCCTAACTTCGAATCGGATACAAATCTACCCGCCTTCCCTCTCGCCGTAACCTACGTCCCCGTGTGCCCCACCCCTAACCTCCTCAATCACTTCGCCGGTCTGCTCTTCAGAGCAGGCCGCAAACAACCGGCGGTGGCAGAATGGGACCGGGAGAGATAGAGCGGGGATAATCTGCTTCCATGAGGAAGTCGTGATAATACCCTTAAGAGGCAGATCTGATTCCAATACGCTCAAAGGTACCGGGGCTATGCCGAACTTCTGAGAAACCCGATAAAGCGAACGTCGCCTCATCAGGCTTCTCCGAAGTTCAGCTACCGAACACCCTACGCCACCACGACCTCCACACGCCCTCCTGAGGGCTTCCGGTAGCGACGTGAGGCTTCGCACTCTCCGGCTCCTCCTCGACCGTTTGAGGCGATTCTCGCTCATCTGACGGCGGCTCTGAGGGGGCTTCCAGCTCCCGGATCGTGCGGGCCTGCTCCTCATTCGCCCGTGCGAGCTGCGCGATGATCGTGTCCGCTCGTCGGCGTGCCTCGCGCTCCTCGGCAAGCTGCTCTCGGAGGTCCTCGATGCGCTCTCTCAACTCTCCGACGAGCTCGGTGTTCGGTTGCGATTGGTCGGCCGTTTGCTCGTCGTCATGTCGCAATTGGTCGTCGTGCAATCGCACGTAAATGGTCCCGTCGGTCCCGGTCTCCTTGTCCAGTGTGCCGCGATACAGACGAGATCTCACGGCTTCGGGGGAAATACCTAGCAGGTGTGCGGCCTCCCGCACGGGCACGCGCAAACGTTTGCGGATTTGGTCGTCCGTTAGATCGCCGACGGGACGCGATGCATCGGGCATAGGGACAGCATACCGGAATGCCCTCGGCCGCGCGAGGTTGCGCCCCGCCGGTCTCCGTGGTGCCGTCGAGGGTCAGAGTCCAGATGATCGTTACGAGCCATCCTCGTGTCTCTAAGCAGGGGCAGGTTAGCGTGGGGATTTAGAGGTTTATTCCACACCTCCCCGGGTAGAAGACTCTCGTCGGTGAAGGACCTTCTAGTAGGAGGTAGAGACCGATGGACAGGGTAGCCTAGACATAGAGCTCTCTGTTGACTGAACACCACGGCGTAACGTCGTGGCACAGGCTAGCGAAGCTCGGAGGTCAGCGAAGTATATTCGCACCAACCATCGGCTTCGCTGGCCTTCTCTGAGTTCTCTGGGCAGAGAGAGCTACTCGATGCCGATGGTACCCGGGTCTGAGGGATCGGCAGGCTCTGGGGTCTCACGTTCGAGCCTCAGCCTGCTGCCGCGCCCGCGTGTTTCGTAGAGCTCCATTTGGAGGATGGATTCCCTTGGTATAAAGAGGACTCTCTCCTCAACTGAAAGGACGACGCCGTCGAGGCTTATTGCTTCCAGCATGCCGCTGGCCCTGGTGGGAGCGAGCTGACGGTCCCCGCCGCGGCCGCCAAGCATATTCACCGCGACCTGTTGTCCTACCCAGATGCTTGGTATTTCGCCGGCGGGATAGCCGAATTTCTCGTGAAACCTTTGTTCCTGTCTTGAAGCCAGCGTCTTGAGTTCGTTTGCGTCAGGCACAGTCCTCCCATCGGTCGTTTGCGGGCATCTTACCCTTTCCGGAGGTCTTCGCGCCCGTCCCGATGCCCAGGATCGGGGCTACAGGCCCTTAGAAGCCATCCTCGCAGCCCAGAAGGCGCAGGATGTAGGCTAGCTTCGGGAGGACGAGGAAGGTAGGGAAGGCACCTTGGTTGATATCCCCGACTCGTCCCGCTCCAGCAGGGACGGGGATGGCGCGCCCGAGAGCCTGCTGTAGAGGGGACAGCCGACGGCGGGGACGCCATACAGAACATGGAGCAGAAAAGAGCTGAGTACTGAAATACTGATGTACTGATGTACGTATCACCGTACATACGTATCTCCGTACATACTTATACACTGCTAAACTTACGAACTGAGGTCAGTACGAACCCAGCCGAGGGGAACGATGAAGGTCGCGGTAGTGAACCTGAAGGGCGGCAGCGGCAAGACGCTGACGAGCTTCTTTCTGGCGACGGCTCTGGCCGGGCGGGGACGGACCCTGGTAGTGGACGCCGACCCGCAGGGCTCGGCCTTGTCGTGGGCGGCTGGTGCGGAGGAGGACGGTGGCACGCTGCCTTTCGCCGTGGTCGGCTTGCCGACTCGGGACGTTCATCGCAGGCTGTCTCCCGTGGCTCCCGACTACGAGCACGTGGTCATAGACACCCCGCCCGGGGAACTCGCCGTAGCCCGCAGCGCGCTTTTGGCCGCTGAGGTGGCGCTGGTGGCCGTGCCGCCGACGCCGATAGACCTCGACAGGATGATACCGACCCTGGAGCTCGTGGCCGACGTGGAGGATATGACAGCTCTCAGCCTCTACGTACTGCTTACCAGGGTCAGGCGCATCTCCCGGGAGGGCAGGGACGCGCGCGATGCCATGCGGGAGATGGAGCTGCCCCTCTTGGCCACGGAGATTCCGGCGCTCAGGTTCTACTCCGAGGCCTTCGGACGTGCCGTCGGGGACACGGGAGATTACGAGAACGTGGCCCGGGAGCTGCTAGGCGAGGAGGTTGTATCGTAACGGAGAAGAAGGGCGGTAGCGCCCGGCGTGCCCTGCAGCGCGGCAGCCGGCGGGCGCAGCCGGGTGGCGAGACGCCGGCGACCGGCTCCGCTGGGACCGGGCGCGGGGGAACGAAGCGGATCACGGTCGACCTGCCCAGGAGCGAGCACAAGTTTCTTAGGGACTTCGCCTACGACAACGACACGGACGGTATGCGCGTCGTGAGAGCGCTGCTCCTCGAACTCCGAGACGACCCGAGGCTATCGCCCCGCGTGCTCGCTAGGATGGGAGAGCTATGAGCCTCGGGGTAGGCCAATCCTTGCGGATGGAATGAGGAAGGTGCAATGGAAGCGAGACTTTCTTGGCATGAACCTGCTAGCTTCGCTGCTCTCGCCGACGTTGCGCGCCAGGAATCCCTCTCGTGGCCCTGTGAGCCCCTCTGAGGGCCTTCCCTGGCTTCGGTAGGGTATCCGGATAGGGCCGGGGCTTGCGGGCGATTCTCGCGCCTCTGAAGAGAGACCAGGATCTTCCGCCCCACCGCCCGATAACCGTGCTTGGGCCGCGCTAGGGTACTTGCACCGTATATGTATCTATAATACTAACAGGAGACAGGGTGCAAGCAAGGACCGGAAGGAGGCCAAGCCAGAACGCAAGGAATAAGGGGAAAGGTGCAAGAACGGAGAAAGACAGGAGACCAGTTTGTTCGCTGGTATTATGTTGAATAACGGTCGAGGCGGCGGAGGAAGTGACGGTGTTCGGGATCCGAGCCCCCCGAGTAGACGTAGAGTTCGCCGTCGAGGTTGACGTAGTAACGGTTTCCGTCGAGGTGGCGGACGGCGTGGCCGATAAACTTGGTGTACTCCTCGTAGGGGAGGGTCTCGAAGGCCTCTATGGCCGCGTCGAACTTGCCCGAAGCGAGGCGTCTGTGTACTTCCTCTTGGGCCTCTCTGGCCGCTTCGGGCGCATAATCGGCGGGATTACCACCGGTAGCGTTTTGTGTCCCCGTGGTGGCCTCTTTTTCTGAGTCCTGAGAGGCGAGGTGGGGAACGTCTATCACGACGCCGTTCGGCTCGGTGGTCGGGAGGACAGGGGGCTCCTCGGGGACGCGCACGGGCCAGGCGTTCTCGATATGGGTCCTCAGCCAGCCGGCCGGATTCTTGACGCCCTCCTGGTAGGGGAGCGCCTCGACGTAGTGGAGGCAGTGGCCGGCCCCATGCTTGACCGCCAGCTCCTGGGCGGCTTGCGGCCACACCCCCTGGGCGACGAGGGCGTCCGTCGCGAAGCGCTCGCCGTCCGAGAGCTCCGGGGCAGGCCTTGAGCGCTCGCGGACGAACCTTTGGGAGACCCGGTAGCGGACCAGGTTGGCTCTGGTGGCGCCCCCTCCGCGCTCCTCGAAGTCTGCGCGGGAGAGGAAGCCCTTCTCTACAAGCTCCCGGTGGGCGGGTTCCAGCTGGCGCTTTATGGCCGAGGGGTACTTGTAGCTCTCGGGCATGGAGAGGAGCTGCCTGAGGCCCTCCAGCTCCACGGACCACGAGAGCGCCTCCTTGCGCTTGACGTCGACGAGTTTGTAGAGGCTTCGGGCCAGGGGCCGCTTGAGGCCGTAGTAGAAGTCCGAGTCGAGGCTCTTCAGGTAGCTGGCATTGTAGGAGCGCACGAGGATGTCGTCGAAGCGCAGGGTGTGGTGCTCGCTCGCGCGACCCTTGCGCTTTTGCCTCGAGAAGTGGACGCTCCACATGCGGAAGCGATGCGAGCGAAAGTCCTCGTCTTCTTTGCTATAGAACGCGTTTTCGGCGTAGATGGAGGTCTCGGAGAGCCTGTCGAGGGAATCCCTGAGGTCGTCGTAGTTTTTGCCAGCGTGTGTCTTGCCCAGGATCTCCAGCAGCTCGTAGAGTGTGAAGCTCACCCGTCCATCTGGCGGGATGCCCCCGCGACGGCTGACAACCGTCATGACGGCTACGAAGACGTCCTGATCTTGCGGTCCGGGCAGACCGAAGTCGCGGTGGGCCGTTATCCTCCAATACTGCTCCAGGCGATCTCCGTCCTTCGTGAGTACGGTGTTTCGGGCCTCGGTGCTATCCTCCTCATGCCTGTCTCGACGCCTGAACATGAAAAGTGGGGCTTCTTCGAGGTTGACCTCGACCTGGATCAAAGGCCCTCCCTCGAACTCGAAGAGCCTGAGGTCCTGGATCCCTCCCTCAGCCAATCCCTTGATCCCCATTCCCAAACAACATAAGAACATTTAACAATAAACACATACAGGGCGCACGAACCGTCCGCCGACGTTTTTCCTTCCTTTTGCAGGAACATCACGCACCGACTTTGTTGGAGAGTACGGTATGTTTTGCTGCACGGTACGGTATTCCTTGTCGGAGAGTACGGTATTCCTTGTCGGAGAGTACGGTATTCCTTGTCGGAGAGTACGGTATTCCTTGTCGGAGAG
>DATDKO010000009.1:0-2360 GCA_036519935.1 Rubrobacter sp.
CGCCAGGTTCCGCAAGCGAGCACCAACCTCCGGTGCCAGGCACCGGACATGTCCGTTCGAGACGAGTGCCGATTTCGGCTGGCTACGCGAGGCCTTCGGCCTCGTACTCGCGCAGGAAGCCCTCGAACAGGCGCCTGTGCCCCTGCTCGTCGTGCAGGACCTCTATGACTATGTCCTGCGTGACGGGGTCGGCCTCCTCGGTCTCCTCCACGATGCGCGTGTAGTGTCTGATGGCGCCGTCTTCCGCGTCTATGACACCCTTTATGACGTGTACTACGTCTACCTGGTGCTCTGGCGGCTGCAGCTTGTCCTGGGTAGCCTTGAAGTCCATCGAGCCAGGCACGACACCGTAGAGCTCCTTGATGCGGGCCGCGAACTGCTGGGCGTGGCCAAGCTCTTCCTGTATGTCTTCCTCTACGCTCTCCTTGACCTCCTGGGCACGGACGCCGTCGGGGTTGATGGAGTTGGTGACGTAGTTCATAACGGTCTCGAGCTCCATAAAGTAAGCCGTTTTCAGCAGCTCGACGATACTCTCGCGCTTCTCCGCCATCTCCTCGGAAAGAATGCCTTCACTGCCGCGATTGGTCTCCATGCTTTGTGACCTCCTATCCGATCTCATGCGATCCACACGGAGAATGTACCCTCGCGCCCCACGGTTAAACGTAAAGGGACAAACAGCCCACCCGTACAGCGATCCCCTCTAGCCTTACTGCAGCTTCGGTTCCGTGCGGGCCTCCATTGCCGCCTCTACGCACTCCTCAGCATCCGCCCCGGTCGAGGCTGTGACCCCGGCCGCGAAGGCCCCCTCGACGAAGGGAGCGTCGACCAGGGTGACCCTTTCTTTTCTCTCCGGGGGCAGCATCTCCAGGACGGTCTCTGCGGAGAGGACGGCGCTGCCGAGGTCCATGAACACCAGCACCTCGTCGGCTTCGAGGTCGCGTATGGAGGCTTCGATCCTCTCCGGGTCCGTGCCGAAAGAGCCGTCGGCATCCCCTCCGACGGCCAAGATCTCGACCTCGCCTGCCATCTGCAAGACCAGGTCCGCCGTGCCATCGGCGATCTCCTTGCTGTGCGAGACGAGCACGATCCCGACCATTAGGAGGAGCCTTCCAGGACCCACGCCGCGGCTTCAAGGAGCATATACGTAGAGGTCGCTCCAGGGTCCTGATGTCCCGCGGACCTGGCCCCCAGATAGCTCGCCCTCCCCTTCCTCGCCGTGAGCGGGATCGTAGATTCAGCCCCCTCCTTCGCGGCCTCGGCGGCCGCCCTGAACACCGCCGTCACGCTACCTTCGCTAGCAGCCTGCTTCGCGACCTCGGCCGCTGGCTCGAGGGCGTCGATGATCGTCTTGTCCCCCACCTCGGCCTTGCCACGCTGCTTCACGCCGCCGAGGGCCGCCTCCAGCGCTTCGGCGGCGTCCTCGCCCGAGACTTCTTCCTTATCCGCAAGCGCCGTCGATGCGCGCAGGAAAGCCGTGCCGTAGAGCGGACCGGCAGCCCCGCCGACCTTGCTGATCAGGGCCATAGAGACGGCCTTCAGTACGTCGGCAGGAGTCGAAGCGTCCGCGCCCTCAAGACGTTCGAGCGCGGCCTGGAAGCCACGGTTCATGTTGTTGCCGTGGTCGCCGTCCCCGATCTCCGAGTCTAGCTTGGTCAGGTACCGCCTGTTCTCCTGCATGGCGGCTGCCATCTCCCTTATTACTTCGCGGGTGGCTTGCGTTGCATCCAAATCCTACTCCTCCGGCTCGCTGAGTTCTTCTCTTACCCTGTGCTTGAGTACCTTACCCAGGGCGTTGCGCGGTAGCTCCCCCACGAACACCACCTGACGGGGCTTCTTGTAGCTCGCGAGGTCCTCGCGGCAGAAGCTCGTTACCTTCTCGGCGGTGAGGCCAGGGTCTTCGCGCACCACGGCGGCGACGACGCGTTCTCCAAACTCGGGATCAGGCAGCCCCACGACGGCCACCTCGGAGACGCCGGGGCAACCTTCGATCGCCTCCTCCACCTCGCGGGGGTAGACGTTATAGCCGCCGCTGATGATCAACTCCTTCGCCCGCCCGCTTATGGTGAAGTAGCCGTCCTCGCCGACAGAGCCGAGATCCCCCGTGGCGAACCAGCCCTCTCCGTCGAAGCTCTCCTCGGTCGCATCAGGCCTGTTCCAGTAGCCGGGAAAGACGTTAGGGCCGCGGACTTCGATCTCCCCGATCTCCCCGTCGGCCAAAGGCTCGCGCGTCTCGACATCGACGACCCGCGCCTCCTGGCCGGGGAAAGGCCGTCCCACGGTACCAGGTCTGCGCTCGCCTTCGTAGGGGTTGGTGAGGTTCATTATCGTCTCGGTCATGCCGTAGCGCTCCAGGATGCGCT
>DATDKO010000010.1:0-7921 GCA_036519935.1 Rubrobacter sp.
GTGGTGACGCGAGCGCCGCGGGCGTCCCAGGTCCCAGGACGTCCTTCTAGAACGACGCCGTGCCATTCCCAGCGGAGACCATCTTCGCTGGTGGCGTAGGCCGTGTTCATGCGATCCTCCTCGCCGGGCTGGTCGAGGAGATGGCAGCAGATCCACGCTTGCCATCCCTGGCCCGTACGCTGCACCAATGGATCTTTGACGCCGGTGAGGTGGTCGCCCGGGAAGACGGTGCGAGCGTTGGCCACAGCGAACCCTTCCGGCTCGTCGGCATCGATTGCGTCGATCCACCAGTGGGGACTTCCAGGGTCGGCGCAGCAGACGTACAGACGCCAGCGCCCCGTTTCGGTACGGACGAGAGACGGGCGCTCCATGCTCTTCGCGCCGAACTCGGACTGCTCGAGGGTAGCAACTGTGGTGAACTTCTCGCCGTCCTCCGAGCGCGCGATCACGGTCTCAGCGGCGCCATCGTGGCCGTTGCGGACGCGGTAGCCGATGACGAACGTGCCGTCCTCGTCGAGCGCGGCGCTCGAGGCCCCAGACCAGTAGCCGGGTCCGTGTCCTGGAGCAGGTACCGCGACAACGGAAGACGCAGTCCCTGGCAGCGGGAATCCGCGCAAGGAGTCTTGCGATCCGGCAGCGTTGGAGGCTTCGTCTGTCGTCACTGGGGACTCCTCTCGGGTTGTGGCGTCTAGATGCGCCTTCGGAAAGCAACGGCGAACCCATAATAGATCGGGAATGGTGATTCAGCATCGGTATTCTAGTGGAAGCCGACCACGAACTTCGCTGAACACCCTTCTGAAACAGTATGAAAAAGCCTCAAGTGCGAGTCAGTCGCCTCAGCATGAGGCGACTCATGGCAGCGTACACCAACGCCTCGCTGGTTGCACACTACTCACATCCTCCCTTGGAGGCCTTCTGCAGTCCTGAGATCTTCCATGTCACCCGCCGCGTAGAAGGTGCGCTCAGCGAACTTCGCCTAGCGAGGGACTGCCCAAAAATCTCTCTAGCCCCAAAACGAAAGCCTTAGAAGCCAAAGGTCCAAGGATACGTTGATTGGGGTTGCGCTCGGGTTCGCTGCTGGTGCACACTCAAGGAAGCCAGCAACGTCAGGAGGAAGACCATGACCGCCGCCAATCCTACCGCCCCCGACACCATCGTCCTGGTCCACGGCTTCTGGATGACCCCCGCAGCTGGGAGAAGTGGGTCGAGCACTACGAAGGCAAAGGCTACCGCGTGCTAACCTCAACCTACCCAGGCTTTGAGGGCGGGGTCGAGGCGCTGCGCGAGGACCCCTCCCCGATCGAAGCTCTGACCCTCCCCGCCGTGGTCGAGCACATTGGGGCCTCATAGACGAGCTAGATAGCCCGCCGATCATCATAGGTCACTCGGCAGGCGGGCTGCTTACGCAGATCCTGCTCGACCATGGTTACGGGGCAGCTGGTGTGGCCATAGACTCCGTGCCAGCAGAAGGCGTCAAGGTGGTGCCGGTCTCCCAGATCAGGTCCCTCTTCCCGATCCTGAAGAACCCCGCCAACCGCCACAAGGCAGTCGGGTTCACCCCCGAGCAGTTCCACTACGCCTTCACCAACACCCTAAGCCGGGAGGAGTCAGACAAGGTCTACGAGCGCTACCACATCCCTGCATCGGGCATGCTGGTGTGGGTCGGGGCCACAGCCAACTTCACCCCAGGCCACCAGGAGAACTACGTCGACTTCAGCAATGAAGATCGGGCGCCCTTGCTGTTCATAGCGGGAAGCGAGGACAACATCATGCCGCCCGCTGTCAACCAGTTCAACGTCAAGCACTACCGCCACGCCAAGAGCCCCACCGACTACAAGGAGTACGAGGGCCGCTCCCACTACATCGTTGGACAGGAAGGCTGGGAGGAGGTCGCAGACTACGCCCTCGAGTGGGCTACTGAGCACGCTACGACACGCCCTACGATCTGAGCACTCGCCCGTCAGCGCAGGAAGCCACGGAGGGCGGAGACTCCTACGAGCAGCGTGTTACCCCCCCTCGAGCTGTTCTTCGACCTGGTCTTCGTCTTCGCCCTCACCTAGGTAACCGGATTCCTCGCCGATCACCTCACCTGGGTCGGGATGTTGCAGGGAGCAGCGTTGCTCGCGGTGCTTTGGTCGTCGTGGGCGGTGTACTCGTGGCTTACCAACGCCGTACCAGCCGAGGACGTGATCCCGGCGAGGATCGTGATCTTCACCGCGATGGCTGCCATGTTCGTGGCCTCGCTTGCAGTCCCAGGAGCCTTCGGACACTACGGTGTGATCTTCGGTTTAGCCTACTTCGTGGTGCAGCTACTACAGGTGCTCCTGTACGCGCTCGCCACAGGCGACACGCCGGAGACACGCCGGGCCATACTCAGGCTAGCCCCTGGCTTTGTGGGCGCTCCTGTGCTGCTCATCGTGGCCGGCTTCCTCGACGGATATGCCCAGGGCACGCTCTGGGCCGTGGCACTCGCAGGCGGCTACGGCGTGGCGATCATCCGTGGCGTGTCGGGCTTCAGGATCCACGCTGGGCACTTCGCAGAGCGCCACGGCCTCGTTGTCATCATAGCGCTGGGCGAGTCGATCGTTGCTGCCGGCGTGGGGGTCTCTGGGCTGGCTCTCGGGGCAGGGGTTATCGTCGCCGTGGTGGTTGGGATCGCGCTTGCAGCGGCCCTTTGGTGGGCGTACTTCGATCTCGTCATGCTAGTCGCCGAGCGCAGGCTCTCTGAGGCGATGGGAGAGGAGCGAGCGAGGCTGGCGCGAGACTCCTACAGCTACCTGCACCTGCCGATGGTCGCAGGGATCATCTTCGCTGCTCTCGGTGTCAAGCAGACTCTCTCTCACGTCGGGGATCCGCTGGGGACAGTCCCCGCCGTGGCGCTGTGTGGCGGTGCCGCCCTCTACCTGCTCGGGCACAACGCCTTCAGGCTGCGCGAGGTCGGCAGCGTGAGCGTCCCCAGGCTGGTGGTGACGATGCTCTGCTTGGTGCTCATCCCCTTGGCGGTGTCTGTCCCTTCCCTCCTAACCCTCGGCATCCTCGCGATGTTTCTCTGCGGGCTGGCCGCCTTCGAGACGGCGACCTCCCGCGAGTTTCGGCGTGCGCTCCGAGCACGATAGAAGCTGCATAGAACACAGCTTAGAGGCTGCGTGAAGTGGATACCCTTGACCTGAGTCAGTGAGCATGAGGACATCGGTGCTGGTGTGGCGGGCGGTAAGCATCAGGTAGAGGCAGAGGACTTCGACCTCGGTTACGATCTGTATGCCTATGGAGTCAAGGTGGCGTCCCTTGCCGAGGGTAGGATGGGTTATCCGGAGTGGGCACGCAGGAGCGGAAGGCTAGACTATATACACAGTGTGGACGACCGCTACGACCAGGCGATGACCGGCAGCGCACACCCCACCGAAGAATCAGGCTCCGATTTCGCGACCACAAGCTAGGAGAATCCTTATGATGTTTCACTCTCCTCCGCTCAGAAAACTCGTCCCTCGTCTCACCTTTGGTAACGCTCGGGAGACGGTAGTGCTGTAGAGTAGTGTCGTGACGGAACAGACAAGGGAAACATGGGCAAGAAGTCGGTAGGATGAGTCATCGCACATTGCTCCTCGTTGCGCGCGTGGCGGGGTGGCTGATCGTCCCGTTGTACGTTGCGGGCATCTGCACGACCTTCTTGCTTGAGCGCAGCGCAGAGTTGCCCAACCAGGACTCTGTGGACGATGTGGCGCAGTTAGTAGGGTTCGGTGCTTTCGCTGTGGTCGGCGCTCTGCTGGTGGCGAAGCGACCCACCAACGTCATCGGTTGGATCTTGGCCGTGGTCGCGCTCATGATGGCGATCTTCCGCGCAGGCGGGGCATACGCCGCCTGCGCGGTGGCAACCCGAGGTCAGCCCGACGCTCTGGCCGTCTTCGGAGTATGGATCGGGCACTGGGTCTGGGGGTTGATCCTTGCGTTGACCGTAATCTATCTGCCGCTGCTCTTTCCCGACGGGCACCTTCCATCTCGTCGCTGGCTGCCGGTCGCCGTGCTTGGGGGGATGGGGACGTTAGGTTTGATGGTCCTCTCGGCACTCACGGACACTCTGCGTCTCGACGCTGGTGGGGTCAAGGGTATCCACTTCAAGATCGACAACCCTATTGGAATCGAGGGGTTAGGCCTCGTCGATGACCTACCCATCTTCGGTGTGCTCAATGGTGTTCTCCTCATCGGAGTCGTTGGGGCGGGCGTGTCTGTGGTGGTGCGCTTTAGGCGATCACGTGGGGTCGAGCGCCAGCAGATGAAGTGGTTCGTGTTTGCGGCATCACTCATCCTGCTGGCTCCAGCGGTGAATTACTTGCCGGAAGTCGTCAACGGGCTGTGGTTTGCACTGGTGCTCATCGCCATATCCATGGCTTTCGGAATCGCGGTGCTGCGCTATCGGCTCTACGAGATAGACCTCATCATCAACCGCACCCTGGTCTATGGTCCTCTCACCGCGACGCTTGTTGTACTCTACTTCGGCAGCATCGTCGTATTGCAGAGGGTCTTCGTCGCCCTTACCGGCGAGAAGTCAACCCTTGCGGTTGTAGCCTCCACACTCGTGATAGCTGCCCTGTTCAACCCGCTGCGCAGCCGCATCCAAGGGTTCATAGATAGACGCTTCTACCGCAGCAAGTACGACGCTTCCAAGACCCTAGAAGCCTTCTCTACCAAACTCAGGGAAGAGACGGACCTAAACGCCTTGAGCGAGGACCTGGTGGGTGTGGTAAGGGAGTCCATGCAGCCCGCCCACGTCTCGCTGTGGCTGCGACCCGATACGACTGGAAACGGCGAGCAGGCAGACTAGCAGCACCGAAGCTCGTAGAAGAAGGTGTGTTCTCGGACGTACGGGGGGCTTCTTATTTGCTTGGAGGCACTTACTGCTCTGGAGCACATGCTGTTTTCCGAGACAGAACTAGCGAGAGAAGGCCTGGTAGGTCGCAAGGGAGATGTCCTGAATCGCCTCTTTGGCCTCCTCTTGCGCAGCACCTTCGCAGAAGACGACGATGTAGTACTCCTGACCCTTGCCGCCGCTCTCCTCAGGGAACACTATGCCGGCGTCTGAGAAGGTGCTCTCGTAGGATCCGATCTTGTGTGCCACGCGGGTTTCGTCGAGAAGCGGCTGGGGCAGGCGATCCTCAAAGGTCGTATTCGTCATGAGCTTGAGCATCTCGGCCGAGAGTTGCGGTCTAGTGTAGGAGGGATCGGCAATCTTCTTCAGCACTAGCAAGATATCGTTCGGGGTCGTGGTATTGATGGGATGCCAGTAGCGTGTGGAGTCCGCGCCGATTCGGTGAAGCTCGGCCTCTATCCTCTCCTCCTCCAAATAGCGGTTGAGCATCAGCTCTGCGGTATTGTCGCTCTCCTTGATCATGAACTTTGCGCACTCGCGCAGGGTCATGGTGTAGCCGACTGGGTATTTATAGAGCACGCCGGTGCCGTAGGCCCAGACATCCGAGTAGCGCATAGTGATCTCGTCGTCCAGACTCAACTCACCTCGGGAAGCGGCTCTGTAGAGCGTAAGCAGAGCGTAGAGTTTGCTAAAGCTTGCAGCCACGAAGCGCCGATCAGCGTTGAGTGAGACCGTTTCGCCAGAATAGGGATCGAAGACCACCACCCCATGGGTCCCCGCGTGAGACCGGGAGATGCCTGGGAGCTTGGAGCGCAGCTCCTCTGCGGCTTGGGCTCGGGCGGGTGCTGGAGGTTGCGGTGGTTTCACAGAGGTTGGGCGATACACGGAAGTAATCGCTGTAGTCTTAGCCGATGGCTCGGAGTCCCACAGAGAGTAATTGGCTACCAGGAGACACAACAGAAGCCCGAATATCAGCAGCGGCCAACCTCTGGGTCGTCGTTGGCGGCGCCTTTGGTTCCTCGCGTGCCGAGGCGTTCGGTCCCTCACGGTACGCTTGTAAGATCTCCTCGGTCGTCGAGCCATGGCTAGTGCGCACTTTAGCAGTAACCCCTGGCCCAAGTACTTCTTGCAAGAATTGCATATTCCACCAGCTCATCGGTTAATGAGGGACAGGGGCCCGTATTGAAACACTGATGAGCCGATAGTCCATTGGAGACCGCAGGTTTGCGAGGGAGCCAGCGACGCGTAATCCACGCACTATGGACCACACTTGACCCTAGTTTGACCCTAACCCGCACGCAATCCCCTACAATAGGGGGCAGTCGAGAGAACAAGAAGCCGCTTACTTATGCGGGAATCGCAAGTTTGTGTAACGCTCAGCAACCGCTGAGAACTCGATGCCCTCAGCCTCGAGAACCCCGCGGGCAACCTCGACCGCACACGGCCGTTGAAGGTCGGCTAGGATGACAGGCCCCACCCCGCGCAAGAATCAGAATCCGAACTGATAGCTGCGTCGAGCTATGATCGGTGACATACTTCTGTTTGGAGGAACAAAGTGATGGCGGTTGCCGGACCGCAGCATTAGACTCCTTCGCAGGCAAGGCGCCCTTGCGAGGGGCACGAACCAGGGATAAAGATGAGAGGAAGCGAAGTAAAAGTCATGGTCAGACGCAACATCGGCACCATCCTGATTGCGGCTGCCGTCATAGTTATCTTGTTCGTGGCGTTTGTCCTGGCCCTAGCACAAGATAAGCTACCCGAACTAGCCCTCGATCTTATTGTATATCTCTTTGCGACTACGCTTGCCGTGTTTGTCATCGGGCGGATGCTCGCCTGGCGAGAAGGACGTCGGTGGATCGCGGCGAAGAGTTGGCTTTATATGATCCTGCTCGAGACGATCGATGACCTCCTGAAGGAGCTGCTCCCTGCTACAGTTCCTCAAGAAGGAGTAGAGACCGATGAGGAAGTCACCGTCTACGAAGTTGTTGGCGAGCGGATCCACTTTGGCGAGACCGTCGCCTACAGTCCGCTACAACTCTTGGTAGGTCCTGGTAGTAAGGACCTGCAGTCCCACATCAACCGGTACGCCAGTGAACTAGGACCGCCGCGATATGCGGACCTGGCTAGGGCGGCTATGTCCGACGCCCGAGAGCAGGTAAGGGATATGTTGGCAACTTCTGGTCAGTTACTAGAAGCCGACATCACGTCCATGATGATGAGTTTAGACCAGTCGATTGCGGCGGCCATAAGACATCTGGACTCGGCCGCAAGCATGCGGGACGGAAAGGTGCAAGATGTGTCGCATCGCGGTAGCGAGGCATCGACAACGCAGCGAACAAGGGAAGCCGATAATGAACTTGCCTTCGTTAGCAGCATTATCGTAGAGTCCGTCGTCGATTCGGCGATGAAGCCGAAAGCGTGGCTCGAGATTGAGATGCTCAACCGGGAAGGTCAATCGCCCTTACGACGCCTCTAAGCGTAGAAGCCGTTATCCTACTCTCGAATGCTCTCCAGCTCCTCGTGGTAAGGCGCAGGGAAACTATCTAACGCCTCTCTCACATCGTTGATCGACTTCAAAAGTCTTCTTTTGCCGCCTCAATCCATGGCCACTCTTCGAGGCGCTGTGCCAGGGGTGGTGGTGAGGGTTGCTCTACGCAGCGAGCCAGGATGGTGGTCCCAGCGGAGGTTGCGAGGAAGTCTGTTCGCGAAGCGCCGCGATACTCCTCCGGAGAGGAAGGGAGTGTGACCAAGAAGTCCTCCAGCGAGAAGGAGTCCTCGCGTTACTCCTCTGGTGGGACAGTGGGGCAGCGCGAGAAGGAAGCTAAGGAGCCGCAGGCGGTACTCCAACAGGAAGCCGAACCCCCGAACTCTCGATCCGAAATGCCTGAACCGGCGGATGGGCAAACACCTTCTGAGGCACCCTCTGAGCCGGAGCTCCAACCACAACAGCACCAACCCCAGCCACCAGAGCAACCGCTGCCGGGTTCCGAAGGGAGGGGCTGGCCCGAGCCAACCCAAGAGGAGCTAAAGAGCGCCAAAGGAGAACGTCACTACGAA
>DATDKO010000011.1:0-3458 GCA_036519935.1 Rubrobacter sp.
CCCTGACGGGTACGTGGAGATCAGGGACAGAGACAAGGACATCATCATCTCCGGCGGTGAGAACATCTCGACCATCGAGGTGGAGCAGGCCGTGGCACGCCACCCGGCCGTCATGGAGGCCGCGGTCGTCGCCATCCCGGACGAGAAGTGGGGCGAGCGGCCGAAGGCGTTCGTCGTGCTCAAGAAGGGGCAAGAGGCGACCGAGGAGGAGATCATAGACTACTGCAAGGAGCACATCGCCCGCTTCAAGGCTCCCGCGGCCGTCGAGTTCACCGAGTTGCCCAAGACCTCGACCGGCAAAGTCCAGAAGTTCGTCCTGCGCGACAAGGAATGGGCGGAGCGCGAAAAGCAGGTCAATTAGGAGGCGCCATGATCGAAGCAGAGAAAACCTACGAGCACATTCTGTTCGAGCAGGACGACGCTGTCGCATACGTGACTATGAATCGGCCGAAGAAGAGGAATGCACTCTCACTCGAGCACATGAGGGAGTTGATCTCTCTCTTCGAGGAGATAGGAGAGCGCAGGGACGCTTCGGTAGTCATCCTGCGCGGCGAGGGTCCCGCATTCTGCGCGGGGCACGACCTCTCGGAGATGATCGGGCGGGACCCCGGATTCTACCGCCACCTCTTCGACGTCTGCTGCGACCTTATGGAGACGATTCAGGAGATGCCGCAACCCGTGATCGGGCAGGTCCACGGTGTCGCCACCGCCGCAGGCTGCCAGCTAGCCGCCACCTGCGATCTCGTGGTTGCATCAGAGGAAGCACGGTTTGCCACGCCTGGCGTCAAGATCGGGCTGTTCTGCTCCACCCCGATGGTCGCCTTGAGCCGGGCCGTCGGCCAGAAAAAATCCATGGAGATGCTTCTCACTGGCGAGTTCATCTCAGCAGAGGAAGCCCTCGCTGAAGGACTCGTGAACCGCGTGGTTTCGGCTGAGGACCTCGCGACGGAGACACGCTCTCTGGCCGAGAAGATAGCGAACGCCAGCCCTCTGGTCGTAGGGATCGGCAAGCAGGCGTTCTACCGCCAGCTCGGGGTGCCCACGGAGCAGGCCTACGCCTACACCAAAGAAGTTATGTCCTTCAACGCCTCTTTCGCTGACGCCCAGGAGGGGATGGGCGCCTTCCTGGAGAAGCGCAAGCCCGAGTGGCAGGGACGATGACAGGTACGATCGCCCGTCCGGTAGAGAAGGAAGAGCAGAAGACCGAGGGGCTGCCGCCCTACAACGTAATCTTGCTCGATGATAACGATCACAGCTACGAGTATGTGATCTTCATGCTCAAGAAAGTCTTCGGGCATCCTGTGGAGAAGGGTTATGAGATGGCGCGGGAGGTCGACGCTATAGGGCGGGTCGTCGTGGCGACCACCAACCTGGAGCAGGCTGAGTTGAAGCGGGATCAGATCCAGGCTTTCGGTCCCGACCCGCTTATACCACGCTGCAAAGGCTCTATGTCAGCAACCGTAGAGCCGGCATCCGGCTGACGCGCCGGCCTACGCCTGATCCCAGTAGGTGACGGCTTCGTCTTTGCGCTTGACGAAGCGCACGTTGCCGTCCTGTGAGATGACGACGGCTATGACGTCGGGAAGCTCATTGCAGAGCCGATATGCGGAGCGGTGGCGGGTCCCCACGCCTCCGACCGACTCCTCGACGACGGCTTCCGCCTCGACATCCAGGGCTCTGGCGACCGTCTCGACGGCCGGTAACCGACCGGAGATCTCCCCACCGAAGCCGAGCAGTTCGAAACGCTGGGTCATTACTACGGCGCCGTCCACAGCGGTGAGGCTGGCGATCAGGTGCGCCACCTCGAAGATGGCTTCGTCGAGGCCGGTCAATTCCCTGTCGCTGCTCGACTCGTAGTCGTCCCAGCCGACGGGGTCCCTAGCCGGTGTACCGGCGTAGGAGCGGGCCAGGGCGTTCATTACATCGACTATGAGCGTGCGGAAACGCCGGCGCGGTTCCGCGTCGACGAACTTGTACTTGAGGGAAACGTAGCGGTCTTCGAGGATGTCGCCAGCCAGGTATGGCGGGACGATGACGACGGTCCCTCCGTGGTGGGAGTCCCGAACGGCGGAGATGATGCGTTTTATCGTGTGTTGCCCTATAACGCGGATAATGTCGTTGTCCAGGCGGGCCCAGACCTCGCCCTTCTTCCGCGCTTGATCTCGGAGTCCGGCGTGGATCTGCGCGATCTCACCCCTTACAGGGGCGAACGAGTCGGGGAGCCAGCGGGAGACAAATACGTCCATCGAGGCGTCCGAGAGTCTGCCTTCTTCCAGTTTGCAGAGGGCATCCAACCCGACGTCGATGGCGATGCGTCCCGGGCCGTGTGCCCTGAGGACAAGGGCCGGCGGCAGGGGCGGCGGGATATCCCTGCCACCCTGTCCCCCCCTCAACCACCTCGGTCCCGTGTGGACGAGGCCCCAGACCCTCAACCCCTCTTCCTTGTCGAAACAGACCCCAATGAGCGACCGGTAATAGTCGGCAGCGGGTGAGAGCCGCCTTATCTCCTGGACGTCGAACGGTCTCGGTCTTGGGAACTCCAGCCTGTGTGTCCCGCCTGGCGGCCCTTCGCGCGGCGGCAGCAGGTCGGGGTCGCAGAGGATCACCCTGAACGTAACGGCGCGCTCCTCCTCATGCAACAAACCAGCCTGGTAACAGGCGGAGATGAGGGTCTCCAATGTACCCTGGTCAGGCAGCGCCCCGGCTCTATCTTCGTCCCACCGCTCACGGATGAAGCGGGCGAGGTCCGCAGGGTAGGCATCCTGTGTACTTCTCAGCGTGTCCTCCACAGGACACATTCTATTCTCCGGCCGGCGCCAGGCGCAGTATGCGGTCGTCCTGCTCGCTGACCGGGGTGCCGTAGGAGTCGTAGTTGGAGGTCGAGACCCACAGGGACCCGTCGGGGGCCTGTATGACATCCCGCACACGGCCGACCTCCCCGTCGAGGAGCTTCTCCCTATCCACGACCTCGCCGCTGTCGTTCAACTCCAGGCGCCAGAGCCTCTCTCCGCGAAGGGCGGCAACGAAAAGGTCGCCTTCCCACTGCGGGATGGCCCCTTCGACCATGATCTCAGCCCCGCTCGGGGATGCCTCCGAGGTCGGCCAGACGGTGATGGGGTCGACGTAGCCCAGATCCTCCCCACCCCTGCCCTCGACCTCGGGCCAGCCGTAGTTCTCCCCGGCCTCGATCCTGTTGACCTCATCCCAGGTGCTTGCGCCGAACTCGCTCGCGTAGAGTCGTCCCTCCGAGTCCCATGCGAGCCCCTCCACGTTGCGATGGCCGTAGGAATAGACGGGGTTGCCAGCGAACGGATTGTCCGGTGGAATGGAACCATCGGGCTCTATCCTCAGGATCTTACCTCCCAGGGAACTCCGGTCCTGGGAGTTCCCGGAATCTCCTGCGTCGCCCGTGCTCACGTAGAGCATGCCGTCGGGGCCGAACTTGATCCTACCCCCGT
>DATDKO010000012.1:0-3245 GCA_036519935.1 Rubrobacter sp.
ACCCTGTCGCCACCGTCGCCGCCGAAGATCTTCATCTCCTTGCCGCAGTCAGGGCATTCGGCGTAGCCCATGTTCTCGACGACCCCCGCTAACTTGAGGTGCGCCTGCACGGCCATCTTGCCCGCCTTGACTGCAACGCGGGCCGCGTCAGCCTGCGGGGTAGTGACCACTAGCGCCTCGGCCTTGGGGATCATCTGCGCCACGGTCAGGGCGACATCACCCGTCCCTGGCGGCATGTCCACGATGATGAACTCTGGCTCGTCCCAGTAGACGTCACGCATCAGCTGGGTTAGTGCCTTGTTTACAATCGGGGCGCGCCAGATGATGGCCTGCCCCTCGTTCACGAAGTTGCCCATGGAGATGAACTTCAGTCCCTGCGGGGACTCTATAGGGAAGATGACACCCTCGACCACGTTCGGCTTGCCGAGCGAGCCGAGCATCACGGGGATGGAAGAGCCGTGTACGTCGGCGTCGAGTATCTCCACGGAGTGTCCTGCCCGGTCGAGCGCCGCGGCGAGGTTGACGGCTACGGTGCTCTTGCCGACCCCGCCCTTGCCGCTCACTACGGCGATGATGCGGGTCTTTGACTCGTCGCGGAAGGCGGGGGCCAGCTCCGAGGGGCCGCCGTGAAGCGAGGTGAGCAGGTTCTGGCGGTCTTCGTCGGTCATCACGCCGAAGTCGACCTCCACTTCCTCGACGCCTTCGATCATCTTGAGGCGGTCCCTGATGTCAGTGGTGATCCTGTGCTTCAGAGGGCAGCCCGCGGTCGTAAGGGAGACGCCAACGGTTACATGCGGACCCTCTATTTCGATGCTCCGGATCATGTTCAGCGAGACGAGGTCGCGCCCGATCTCAGGGTCCCTTACGTCCCTCAAAGCCTCTCGGATACCCGCCTCGGAGAACCCGTCAGCAGGCTCAGCCTCCCTGGGCGTACGGTCCACGAGCTCTTCTGCCGTCTCGGCCTCGAGATACGCCGGCCGACCTCCGTCAGGTGGTCCTGCCTTACGTCTGCGAAACCAGTCAACCACGTTTGCCAACCTCCTCCGGCACCACGGACCGGTGATTCCAACTAGCTAGAAAGTGCGGTAGATACTCTCTGCTTCGGGCCAATGTTAACACAGGGTCAAGATAGCTCCGCACGTGCCCTTCGATCCGTCTGAGAAAGGCGCTCTGGGTGGAGATCCTGGCCTGTATCTACGGTCGCAAAACTCTCTGGCCCTCAAGAAGGCCTGTACTCTCCGAAGACCCCGCGGAGCGTGTCGGAGACCTCGCCGAGCGTCGCGAGCTCTGCCAGCGCCTCCTTCATCGGGTAGAGGATGTTCTCGGTGACTTCAGCCGCGTCCTTCAGGTGGGCGAGAGCCTTCTCGACAGCAGCGTTATCCCTGATCTCCTTTAGGTGCACGAGCCGTTCCATCTGCCGCTCGCGGATCGTCTCGTCGACGGTGTGAAGCTCCATATCGGGGTCGTCGGTCCCACCCGAGGTGTAGCGATTGACGCCCACGAGGATACGTTCTTCTCTTTCCACCTCCCGCTGGTAGCGGTAGGCAGCCTCCTCGATCTCACGCTGCATAAAGCGCTCCTCGACAGCCTTTACCGAGCCTCCCATCTCGTCGATGCGCCGTATGTAGGCCCAGGCTGCCTCCTCGAGCGCGTCTGTGAGCGACTCGACGTAGTAGGAGCCTGCGAGCGGGTCGGCCGTCCCTGTCAGGCCGCCCTCGCTCGCCAGGATCTGCTGGGTTCTGAGGGCGATGCGCGCGCTACGCTCCGTCGGTAGCGCGAGGGCCTCGTCGTAGGCGTTGGTGTGCAGGCTCTGGGTCCCGCCAAGGACTGCGGAGAGCGCCTGGACCGTGGTGCGGACGATGTTGTTCTCAGCCTGCTGGGCCGTCAGCGAGGAGCCCGCAGTCTGGGTGTGAAACCTGAGCTTCAGGCTCCTCTCGTCGGTCGCGCCGAAGCGGTCGCGCATGATCCGGGCCCACATCCTCCTCGCCGCCCTGTACTTCGCCACCTCCTGGAACAGGTCGTTGTGGGCGTTGAAGAAGAATGAGAGCCTGGGCGCGAACTCATCCACCTCCAGCCCAGCGTCGAGGGCGGCCTCGACGTAGGCTATGGCGTTGGAGAGCGTGAAAGCGAGCTCCTGGACGGCGGTGGATCCAGCTTCCCTTATGTGGTAGCCGGAGATGGAGATGGTGTTCCAGCGCGGCAACTCTGCGGCGCAGTAGGCGAACATATCTGTCGTGATCCTCATCGATGGCGCCGGCGGGTAGATGTAGGTACCGCGGGCCAAATACTCCTTGAGTATGTCGTTCTGGGTTGTCCCAGTGACCTCCTCTACGCCCTGCTCCTCCGCGACGAGCGAGTAGAGTAGCAAAAGGATCGAGGCCGTCGCGTTTATAGTCATCGAGGTCGAGACATCACTCAGTGGGATTCCCTCGAAGAGGTCGCGCATGTCCAGGAGGGAGTCGATGGCCACGCCGACCTTGCCCACCTCCCCCAGGGCGAGTGCATGGTCCGAGTCGCGCCCCATCTGCGTGGGCAGGTCGAAGGCCACGGAGAGTCCCGTCTGGCCGTTGTCTATGAGGTACTTGAAGCGAGCGTTCGTCTCGCGTGCCGTTCCGAAACCCGCGTACTGGCGCATGCTCCATGGCCTGCCGCGATACATGCTCGGGTAGGGACCACGGGTGTAGGGGTACTCTCCCGGATCGCCGAGCCTCTCGGGGTAGTCGAAGCCTTCGAGGTCCTCTGGCTTGTAGAAGGGCTTGACCTCGATCCCGGACTCCGTACGGCGCTCGTCCTGGCGTTTCTCGGTGTCCACGCTCGTCCTCCCCGCTCGACTCAGGCGTGTGGCAATTCTACTAGCTCGGTGAGTACCCCGAAGGCACCCCTGGGGTGGACGAAGACCATTCTGGTCCCCCCTGCTCCCCTCCGCGGTTCCTCGTCTAAGATCTCGACGCCGTTACGCTTGAGCTCCGCCAGCGCCACGCTGAGATCCTCGACCTCGAAAGCGACGTGATGGAAGCCCTCGCCGCGTTTCTCCAGGAACATCCCGACGGGTGAGTCCGGGCGGGTCGGCTGGACAAGCTCGATGCTCGATTCCCCGACCCTGAACATGGTGGCGATTATGCCCTGCTCCTCTATGACCTCAGGCTCTCCGGGCACGGCCCCGAAGTTCTCCTCATAGAACCTCGAAGCGGCCTCGATGTCCTCCACCGCGTAACCGAGATGGTAGATCCTGTTGAGCACTCTAC
>DATDKO010000013.1:0-12665 GCA_036519935.1 Rubrobacter sp.
TTTCGGGACCAGCGCGAGTTACATCACAGCCTGCATGAAGGCGGACATAGAGCCGGGCAGGGATTTCGACCTGACGAACCTCAGATCCATCGGTTCGACGGGCTCTCCGCTGCCGCCCGAGGGTTTCGAGTGGGCCTACGATCACGTC
Organism: Rubrobacter sp.; assembly: GCA_036519935.1. GTDB lineage: Bacteria > Actinomycetota > Rubrobacteria > Rubrobacterales > Rubrobacteraceae > Rubrobacter_D. Next base: position 149 of record DATDKO010000013.1, read on the forward strand.
AAGGAGGATCTGTGGCTCTTCTCGACCAGCGGAGGAACCGATCTGTGCAGCGCGTTCGTCGGCGGGGTACCGCTCCTGCCCGTCCGCGCGGGGGAGCTCCAGGCCCGTTCCCTTGGGGCAAAGGTCGAGGCCTTCGACGAGGAGGGGAACCCACTGATTGACGCCGTAGGGGAGCTTGTCATCACGGAGCCCATGCCGTCCATGCCGATCTACTTCTGGAACGATCCGGAAGGGGAGCGTTACAGGGAGAGCTACTTCGACGTCTACCCTGGCGTGTGGCGCCACGGGGATTGGATCAAGGTAAAGGATAACGGAGCTTGCGTGATCTATGGTCGCTCCGACTCGACCATAAACCGCGGCGGCATAAGGATGGGGACCAGCGAGATCTACTCCGCCGTCGACAAGGTCGAGGAGGTGGCCGATAGCCTCGTCGTCGACATCCCCAGAGAAGGGGGCAGCTCGTTCATGCCGCTCTTCGTGGTCTTGCAAGAGGGCGTCGAGCTCGACGACGATTTGAAGAACACGATAAAGGGGAGCATCAAAGAGAACACCTCGCCCAGGCACGTGCCCAACGAGATCTTCGCCGTCCCCGAGATACCCAAGACCCTCAACGGCAAGAAGCTAGAGGTGCCCGTCAAGAAGATCCTCTCGGGCACGCCGCCGGAGGAGGCCGCGAGCAAGGAGTCTCTCAGCAACCCCGAATCCCTCGACCGCTATGTGGAGCTGGCCAGGGAGATGTAACTCTATTGTGAACACCAAGAGTGCGCTCCTGATCACGCTCGCGCCGAGATGATCCGGGATCGGGTAAGGGAGACCGAAGAGGAGGCGGCTACGACAGGATAGCTTCGCCGACCGTTCCATCCTGTGTGCCCCTTCGATGCGGGTGCACCGTTCTCGAAGGAGGGAAGTTGTATTCGACCCTGCTCTACGACGAAGATAACGGGGTGGCCAATATCGCCCTTGACCGCCCTGAGAAGCTGAACGCTTTCGACGGCGTGATGCACGATGAACTCTACACGGCCCTCGGGGGCGCCGCGGATGACGAAGAGATCCGTTGCATCGTGGTGCGGGGCGAGGGCCGTGGTTTTTCCGCGGGCGCCGACCTGGCGCAGGTAGTCAGGGAGGCCGACGGAGACCCAGATCTCGGGGAATATCTGCGCACCACGTACAGCAGGCTCGTAAAGCGGATGGTCAGGATCGAGAAGCCCATAATCGCCGCCCTGCACGGACCGGTCTACGGTGCTGGGGTGGGCATAGCGCTCGCGTGCGACCTGCGCGTCGCGGCGCAGAGCGCGAAGTTCTCGGTGGCTTTTATCAAGATAGGGCTCATGCCCGACGCAGGCGTCACGTTCTTATTGCCGCGCGTCGTCGGCCTCGGCAGAGCTATGGAGATGAGCATGCTCGGCGACGCCGTGGACGCAGAAGAAGCTTACAGGATAGGACTCGTCAACAAAGTCGTAGCCGACGATTCCCTCTCGGAAGAGACGCGGAACCTGGCCGACCGCCTCGCCGCGATGCCGACGGTGGCCCTTGGAAGGATCAAACACTCCCTCTACGCCAGTTTCGAGACGGACCTAGAAACGGCCCTGGAGGGCGAGGCCGAGGGCCAGACGCTCTGCGGCTCCACGCAGGACCACAAGGAGGGCGTAACAGCGTTCTTCGAGAAGCGCGAGGCGAGGTTCACCGGAAGGTAGTAGGGACGTTTCGCGAATCGCCCCTACTATCCTCCTTCGAGCTCAGGGTTGCGTCTGCCCGGTAGTGAGTAGAACAAGGCCCCGTCCCTGCTCTCTACCGCGAGGTGTCCGCCTCCCGCGAGCTCAGATAGCATACCGTCCGCCTCGCGCACGGTGAGCGATGTCTCCATCGCCGCCTCCGCAGGCGTTATGCTGCCGCCGTTGGCCTTGATCGCTGAAAGGAGCTCCCGCTCTGTGCTGACGGGTGGTCCCACGGCGCGCTGCTGGCCACGCATGTCGGACAAGCCCTTGCCAAGCAAGCCAGCAGCCGCGATCACGAAAGGTAGACCCGACGCAGCCGTCCCCGACGTCACGATGACCAGAATCGCGGCGATCACGAACCCGATACCCAGTGAGAAGAAGAGGTGCGGGTTACCTTTACGGTCCCCTTCTCCGTGCCGCCGCTCCAGATCGCTCACCACACCTCCAGATTGCTTGCAACCCGATCCAAAACAGGTCTTCAACCCCATTCTAGACCCCACCTACCACAGTGCAAGCCAGGCCCTGTGCTCCCGCAGAGCCAATGAGGTTCTGCGCGATGTGTTTCTGTAGAATGGTGCGGGCTTGCACGAGACGGGGGTCGGCGATTTCTTGAAGAGGCTCAGGTTGCTAATGACGCGGCAGGAGATCGTGCCCGAGAGTCTTGCGGGCGCCACGGCCGTCGTCTTCGACGTGTTCATGGCGACGACGACCCTGCTGACCATCCTGGAGAACGGCGCAAGGGACGTCTACCCCGCGTCGAGCCTGGAGGAGGCAGATGAGGTCGGGGGGAGGCTGGACACCGGCTCGTTCCTGCGCGGCGGCGAGCAGGACGCGGCGCGGATAGTGGGCTACGATCACGGTCCCTTCCCGGAAGAGTACGCGCCCGAGGTCGTCAGGGACAAAGACGTGATCTTTGTGACCACCAACGGCACCCGCGCCATCGCCGACGTGGCCCCGGCGGATACAGTCCTCCTCGGAACCCTCCGTAACGCTGGGGCAGTAGCTCACTACCTCGAAACCTCGAAGACGGACTCCATCTATCTCGTCTGCGCGGGCGCAGGGGGTCGCTTCAACGTCGAGGACTTCCTCGGCGCGGCGGCGGTCCTCTCGCGTATGGATGTGGACGGCTTTCGCTTGAACGACGGCGCCTTGCTGGCTCTCGACTTCGCCGAACGCCACGAAGAGAACGTGTATGAGACTCTCAAACGGAGCCGGGCGGGTCGATGGTTCGTCGAGAACGACAGGATGGACGCCTTCGACTTCGTCGCCGACACGGGCGCGAGCGGGCTGGTCCCCGAGGTCGTCGGTGGAAAGCTCCGGCGCGCCAACGAGCATGAAAGTTACGTCAAAGACGCCGAGTGGGGTCGGAGCCTGGGAGAGAGGACATGAGCGAGACGATAGAGGTTCGGCAAGGCGAAGCCTTCGACCTCGAAGCGGTCGAGCGTTATCTGCGGGCACACGTAGAGGACATGCCAGAAGGCGAGCTCGAAGTCAGCCAGTTCCCCTCCGGTGCCTCCAACCTGACGTACCTCCTGAAGGTAGGAGACTGGGAGGGCGTTCTGCGCCGCCCACCGCTGGGACCGGTCCCGCCGAAGGCCCACGACATGGGCCGCGAGTCGGGCATCCTGGCCAGGCTCAACGCTGTCTACCCGCTCGCCCCGAAACCGTACTTCTTCTGCGAGGATGAGTCCGTCATAGGGGCTCCCTTCTACGTGATGGAACGGAGAACAGGGATCGTGCTCGACGACTCCTTCCCCGATGGCGTAGAGCACGACGAGGAGCTGTGCAATGGGATCTCACGCACCCTCGTAGACACGCTCGTCGAACTGCACGCGGTAGACGTCAGGGAGGCAGGACTGGGGGACCTCGGCAAGCCCGATGGTTTCCTGCAGCGGCAGACAGAAGGTTGGATCTCACGCTACGAAAGGGCGAAGACCGACGAGATAGAAGAGGCCAGTCCCCTCACGGACTGGCTGGCCAGTGACATCCCCGAGAGCCCACCTCCGGCCGTCATCCACAACGACTACAAACTCAATAACCTCGTCCTCGATCCGGAAGACCTGACGGGTGTGCGTGCAGTCCTCGACTGGGAGATGGCGACCGTCGGGGACCCGCTCTTCGACCTCGCCGTCTCGCTCTCGTACTGGATCGAACCTGGCGACCCCGACGAGCTTTCGGCCGTCATGCCGACCGTGACGGTAACGCCGGGCTTTATGACCCGCAAAGAGCTCATCGACCGCTACGCCGAACAGAGTGGGCGCGACCTCTCCGAGATGCACTGGTACGTCGTCTTCGGGTACTTCAAGCTGGCCGGGATACTGCAGCAGATCTACGCCCGCTACAAGAACGGCCAGACAACAGACGAGCGCTTCGCCACCTTCGGCGAGCGGGTACGAACATTGATCCTGCACGCCGAAAACCTCTCCCGCACAGGAGACGTCTAATGCCCGGCGAAGCCAGAAAGGTGTTGCGTGCTGAAATGCTGAGCGACTGAAAGGAGCGACACACATTGGGCCGTCTCGACGGCAGGGTTGCGATGGTGACGGGGGCGTCACGCGGTATAGGTGAGGCCACGGCGCGGCGCTTCGCCCGCGAGGGTGCGCGGGTGTGCCTCACGGATGTGAAGTTGGAGGGTGCGCTCTCCACGGCTCGTCAGCTCGTGAACGAGGGTATGGACACTTTCGCAGCCAGGGTGGACGTTACGAGCCGCACAGAGGTCGAGAACGCGGTAAAGGAGATCGTAGACCGCTACGGGCGGCTTGACATCCTCGTCAACAACGCCGGCGTAACGCGGGACAACCTCCTCTACAAGATGACAGACGAGGACTGGCGCACCGTATTGAACGTCCACCTTGGCGGCGCGTTCTTGTGCACCAGGGCCGCCCAGAGGCACATGGTCGAGAGGAACTACGGCAGGATCGTCAACGTTTCGTCCACGAGTGCGCTCGGCAACAGCGGCCAGAGCAACTACTCTGCGGCGAAGGCGGGCATCCAGGGCTTCACCAAGACCCTCGCCGTCGAGCTTGGCCGCTACGGGGTCACCGTGAACGCCGTTGCCCCAGGATTCATAGAGACGGAGATGACCCGCGAGACCGCGGCCAGGCTCGAGATGGATTTCGACGACTTCATCGCCCAGAGCGTACAGAGCATCCCCGTCGGCCGCGCCGGGTGGCCCGAGGACGTGGCCGCCGCCATCCTGTACTTCGCCTCCGAGGAGGCCGCATTCGTGAGCGGGCAGGTGCTCTACGTCGCCGGCGGGCCAAGAGATTAGTGGGTTGCTCTACGCTGCATTTTGGGATCGCGACAGGAGGAGAGATGATGGAAGAGACCGTAGGAACCCTGGACAAAGAACAGTTGACCCGACTCGCGCAGTACTTCGACGAGAAGGTCACATCAGCCTGAGATTACAAAACCCGCACAGGTGAGGTTCCGTATTTTCCTTAATAGTAAGAGCACCGAGCGCTTGGAATTGATGAGACCCGATTGATTGGCCGCTTGGCGGCTTGCAGATCGGCTATGAGAGGCCGCGGCTCAAACGATCGCGTTGCCCTTCTTCTCGAACACACGGAACGCGCCGGTCCCCATGGCGACGAGGTTGCCCTCCGAGTCGCGCACCTTCGCCTCGGCGGTCGCAGTCCGGCGGGTGCGATGCACCACCTCACTGTGGCACGTTATACGCCCGTCGCTGACCGTCCCGAGGAAGTGCACGTTCATCTCTATGGTCGCGGTCCTCACACCGACGAGGGCCAACACCGATAGGCCCATAGCGGTATCTATGAGGGAGGCGTACACCCCGCCGTGGAGCGTGCCCGCTCCGTTGAGGTGGATGTCCTTGACGTCTATAGTTATGGCCGAGCGTCCCGGCTCGACCTCCTTGACCTTGGCTCCTATATGTCTTGAGAAGGTGACCTCATCGTTGAAATATCGTGCGAGCTGGTCCAGCTGCTTATCGCTCAGGGCTATCGTATCGTCGCTCACCGGGCGCTCCCTTCTATTTCGGCACCACAGGCCGCTGGGGCCATTCAGGTCACCAACCTTCTACCGATGCGGAGCCCCAGGTGAGGTCGAGTGGGAATATGAGCTTGGGGCTTCTCGCTTCCACTCGCCTCCTGAGAAGCAGGTACATTGGCGGCTCTGACAGTCGGCAGTTTACACTTCGGTGTCTCGCTGATCGAGCGCGGTGCTGGGTGCTCTTCCACCTTACCGCGATCGATTCAAAGAGGGTCTCGTGCTGCACCCCTGCTGAGACAAGGTGCCAGATAACTTCTTAGCAGATAATGATCCACGTGAATCATTATCTAGTTTGTACGTGGTTGGAGACCCGTGTCCGAGCGAAGCCTGTCATCGTCGTTCAGGATGGTCAGGCGCAGATAGTGGGTTCCATCGTGTTGATGCTAGTACTTTCGAGGAATTTTCTGCCTCAAGGGTCCCTTCTCAGATGGCGAGATTTCGGTAGCCGTGTTGCTCGTTACGAATCCCCGAAATTGACAGAACGCCCGCCCTTGGCTTCCGTGCTCTGCTGACCGTGAATAATGTCCAAAGAGTGCAACTTCACAGAGCCTGAAGTTCGCCTGTGGGATATTCTCCGAACTTCACCATAACGGAGTTCTACGAAGTTGGACGGGCCGCTCTTGTAACGTTTTCAACTTCCTGGTGTCTGATTCATCGGCTCGTACTTTCGTCGGGAGTAACCAAGCGGCAAAGCAACCGCTCTAGGAGAAAGGGCAACACGATAGGCTGGGTAGTCTGGGCTTTGATGTCGGTGATGCTCATATGCCTCGTCCTATGGGCGGCCACTGGGGCCGTTCCGTTGCTCTTTGCCGCTGTGCTGGCCGGACTTAGGGTGCTCTACGTGGTGCTGTTGATTAACCGCTAGAGACCCGCTCTGAGGCCACGCTATCACCGCCAGCGCCGCAGCACGTAGTAAGTCAAGAGCACCAGCGCGCGATGGACACCCGCAACCAGCCTCTACACTCGGTCTTCAAGGCCCTTCTCGGGCAGTGTAGACCGGCGCGGCTGTTATAGAGAACCAACGGTCTTCGGATGAGCGAAGATGGCGCAGTGGTGGAAGCGCGGGAGCATGAACCAACACTCAAACGCGCGCAAGAAACGGGCCTCGGGCACCAAGGTAATGTTCTTGGTGTTCGCCAGGTGCACGTAGGAATCTCCAACTCGGTAGATCACGCCCCAGTGGGCGCTCAAGGGACGACCTCCAAGCTTGCCCATGTCCATGGAGACTATGACGGGCAAGCGTGCTTCGACCGATCGCTTGACCTGCTCCCATACTTGCTGGCGTCCCTTACCTGTATTCGTCGAAGCAGCCCACCTTGCCTCCAGCCCGGCACATCGAAGCACCTTTCCGAGCTGGGCGGGCGTAGTGCCGAACAGTCCGAACAGGTGATTCGGGGGGAAATCCTCGCAAATCCTGTCGATTATCTCGCCGTCTGCCCAATGACGGTGTCCGTCGTTTTCGTCGTAGATAGGTTTGTTTAGACCGTAAGGGTCGAGCCCGTGATAGTCAAGGAGAGTTGCCACGGCTGCCTGGCCACATCTGTTCCAGTCCACCCGCGGCCGCGAGCTGTGGTAAGAGTGCAAATAGTCGATGCCGCCCTCTGGGTGCGCCTTTATGATTTACCTCATGTATGGTCCCGGTTTATGTAGTAGATCATTGTACCGAGACATCCTAGCTTGGCGGCTGAACCATAGCCTACGACAGGGTCACGGTGGTTAGCGAGTTTGGCACGACAGTAGAGACGACGTGGGCAAGGATAGACGGACTGCGCGTACGCTGCCTTGCCGCTGGGACAGGAAGGGCGCCCCCGCTGCTGCTTCTCCACGGCGGTGGGTTTGATGCCGCCGACTTTTCGTACCGGTACGCCATCGAACCTTTAGCTCGCCGTCGCCCTGTACTCGCTTTCGACTGGCCCGGATACGGAGGGAGCGACAAGCCGAACCACCGGTATGATCTCGCCTACTACGCACGCTTCCTCTCGCACCTAATGGACTCTTTAGGGATTCAGCGCGCGGCCCTTGTCGGTACCTCTATGGGAGGTGGAGCGGCGCTCTCCTTCGCATTGAGTTCGCCGGAGCGGGTTGAGAAGTTAGTCTTGGTAGCCAGCTACGGGCTTGGCAAGGATATCCCTCATGGAAGGCTCGGGTACTTCCTCGTGCATGCTCCGTTGGCTGCGGACCTGCTCTACACGCTCTTACGCCGGAGCCGGCGCGCGCTGCGTTCCGGGTTGCGTAGAATGGTTTGCGACCCGCGGGTGGTGAGCGACGAACTCGTCGATGAAGCCCGTCGCCTACTGGACCAGCCCGCATCGGGACGGGCGTTCCGCTCGTTTCGCAAGAGCGAGGTAGGGTGGAGCGGGCTGAAAACCGACCTTTCGGACCGCTTAGGTAAAGTAGCCACGCCAACCCTCCTGGTTCACGGCGAACGCGACCGCGTGGTGCCTGTAGAGTGGGCACGACGAGCGCACGAACGACTTCCGGATTCGGAGCTGCGCGTTCTGCTGGGCTGTGGCCATTGGCCGCCGCGCGAGTGCCCGGACGAGTTCAACCGAGTGGTTACGGATTTTCTGGCTCGCTGAACGGAGGCATGGTTTCCGGCAGCGGTCGGGGTTGCTTCGAAGCGGAAAGGGTCGGGGCGCGTCACAGCCGCCAGTGAGAACGGTAACCCTGAGGTCAAGCGCTGGAGTTAGCTTCCCTGAGAGCGCGCCGCCAAGGTCATCCGTATTCCTTCCTTCGGTCTTAGCGTGATGGAGGCATAAGGCTCCACCTTCTGGCCAGGAACGAACTCCATCCCAAACCGCTGGGCCACCGTGGCCAGAACCAGACGAGCCTCTGTCATCGCGAAGCCCGCGCCGATGCACTGTCTGGGCCCCCCGCCGAACGGGAAGTACGCGAAGCGCGGCAGCTCGTTCTCGTACCCGGCAGTCCAGCGGTCCGGGTCGAACCGCTGTGGGTCGTGGTGGTAACGCGGGTCGCGGTGTACCACCCACTGGCTCATCAGCGCGGTGGTGCCGGCGGGCATCCGGTAGCCGCCGACCTCGCACTCCCCGAGTGCTTCCCTGCCCATTACCCAAGCAGGTGGATAGAGGCGCATCGATTCCTTGATGACGCGCTCCACGTAGGGCAGCCGAGGCAAATCGGCCATGGTTGGGGTCCTGCCGCCGAGCACGCGTTCGAGCTCTTCGGCCAACTTGGCCTCGGCGGCGACGTTCGAAGATAGAAGCCAGAAGGTCCAAGCAAGGGCGTTGGCGGTGGTCTCGTGGCCGGCCAGAAACAAGGTCATCACCTCGTCTCTTAGCTGCTTGTCCGTCATCCGCTCACCGCTTTCGTCCTCGGCCAGCATCAGCATGGAGAGGAGATCACCCCTGTCCTCCTCTCCGCTCTTGCGGCGCTCCTCGATGATGGTGTGGACGATCGCATCGAGCCTGCGGGCCGCCCTCTCGAAGCGGAGGTTGTGCGGGGTGGGGATGTTCTTGGGGATCCGGATAAGGCGCCGCTGTGAAGAGAAGTCTTCCAGGGCCACCTTCATCGCTCTCCCCACGTCCTTGGCCTCCACCCCAACGTCGGCATCGAAGAGGCACTTGGCCACTATCTCGAGCGTCAAGCGCGTCATCTCTTCGTGGACATCGACGGTTTGGCCATCTCGCCACCCCTCGAGCGAGCGCTCGGCGAAGTCGGCCATCACCTCCCCGTAGGCGGTTATCCTCTTGCGGTGGAAAGCCGGCTGGGCGAGCCGTCGCTGGCGCCGCCAGAACTCGCCCTGGCTCGTCAAGAGCCCTTCGCCGAGAAGGCGGCCGTTCCTCTTGAGGATTTTGGTCTTGGTGAAGTTACGGTTGTTCTCGACGAGCACGTACTCGATTAGATCCGGATGTGAGAGCAGGTAGAACGTTTGACCCATGAAGCGCAGCTGTACTATGTCCCCGTACTCTCGGGCACAGTGAGAAAGAAAGCCTAAAGGATCCCTCGCGTACTCCCGCAGATTATCCCCAAGGAGGTGACCCTTGGGGCCAGATGGACCGCTCAGTGTCCTCACCGGATCGTTTGCTCCTGAAGGTTGCAGAGATCCACGGTCAAAGTGATGCTTGCGAAGGTCGGCTCATCACCGAGTATACCGCGCCGAGTTGACGGAGAACGGCATCCAGGTGCCCTTCTATCGCTGGGACTGCCTAGACAAGGTGTTGATCCGGAAGGCTTCGGGTAACGTTGTGTGCTGCTTGAGATGACACACGGACCACCCAAGCTACCCAAAGGCTACCGCCTGGACTTATCCGCCGACCCAGACGCACCTGCTTTGCGACGCCCGGACCATGATGTAGAGCGGCGATGAGATTGCCATAAACATCTTGAGTTTGGAGCCGGGGCGCTTTTTGGGGGCAAGCGGGCGACCCTCCTCGACCAGCTTGGCGTAGCTCTTGACCGAGGAGCGACTGACCGAGAAGGTGCGAGCAGCCTCACTCTTGGTCATGCCCCGACGGAGGGCTCCTACGAACTTGTTCCTTAGGTCTTCGGAGTAGGCATTCATCGCTCTATAATCGCAGGTGGACCATCTGCATTGCAAACCGCTCTAGATTGTGTGAAGAGATCTTCTTCAATTAGTGCGTGTCTCAGTTAACTTGGATTCTCTATGTCGATCAGCACCTTGCCTTGCGATTCTTTTGCGGCGTTTGTTACGTAAGCCTTCCCATCCAAGACGATACGATCTCCCTTTTGGGGCATGAGAGCGCAATCTACCCTTCGCACGCTCAATCTCAGGGCCTCGCCGCTTGCATCGCTTTCTTCGGCGTCATGTACATAGAACGTTCGGGCGTATTCGGTAGGGTCTTTCGCTCCTTCAGAAACGCAGCAATTCGGCAAGGACGAAAAGCCGACCGGCTGAAAAGCTTGCGATGGGGTTCAACCCCATCGCAAGCTGCTCCAGGCTCAGGGACGGTAGAGGTAGTAGGGTTTTGGTTCCAGGTTAAGGCCTGCGGCGTCCATGATCTGCTCGGCCTGCGGCTTCTCTAGGGCGAGGCGTGCCAGCAGCCTGTCGGTGAAGCTCGGCTGCTGCACGTAGCGGACCACGGTCGTGTCGCTCGTGCCGGCGAGGTTGCCCGCGATGGCGGAGGCTTCGTCGAGGCCACCGAAGGAGTCGATGAGCCCCAGCTTCTTCGCCTGGAGGCCCGAGTACACGCGGCCGTCGGCGATCTCGCGCACCCTATCCTTGGGTATGTCGCGGCCTTCGGAGATCACGTCAACGAACTGCGCGTACAAATCGTCTACGAAGGACTGTAAGATATCACGCTCCTCCGGCGTCATCTCGCGGAAGGCGCTTCCTATGTCCTTGTACTTGCCGCTCTTTATGACCACCTGCTTGATGCCGTACTTGTCCGCGGCCTCGGCAAAGTTGGGGATCTCGAATATGACGCCCAAAGAGCCCGTCAGGGTCGTCTTGTTGGCGGCTATGCGGTCGGCCGCGGTCGAGATGTAGTAGCCGCCCGAGGCCGTAACGTCTTGCATGGAAACCACGACGGGTTCGCCCGTATTCTCCTCGAAGTCCAGGACGCTCTGATGCATCTCGTCGCTTGCCGTAACCCCGCCGCCGGGGGAGTCGATCTCGAGCACCACGGCGACGACGCTCGGATCTGAGCCGGCCTGGCGCAGTGCGTCCGTGAGCCCTTCTGGCGTGGAGGTCGGCAGGACCCCGCCTAAAGTGTCGTCGGCAGGGGCGATCACTCCCTCGATGGGCACTACGACCACCTTGTCCGGCCCGTCGCCCGACACGTACTCCTCGTCGTAGAGGGCCGGTGCCGTCGGCCCGCTCGTCGCTACCAGGATCAGGACCACCGCAAACACGACGAGCCCGACCAGGCCCAAAGCCACAAGCCCGCCGACCACGAAGGGCCACCGGCGCCGTCTCCTCGGTTCTCCCGCATGCGTCGCCGGCTGGCGAGACGGCCCGCCAGAAGAAGTGTCCATACCGCTCCCTTCGTCGCTCTGCGTATTCGTGGGACCGACGAGCAGCATTGCCCACGCCGACCACCACGGGAATTATAGAGCGGTTCCCGGCAGGACAGGCCTTTCGCGGTCTGACAGCGGTACTCATAAGGGCTGATCCTGCGGCCAATAGCCGGCGTGGGCGAACCAACCTGCAACATCTTCGGTCGTGACGGCCGCCAATGCTCGGGCCATAGCCTCGACTAGCGCCTCGCGGGTACGTGCCCCCACCTTACGCACGAGGTGCTTGATTTTGCTGAAAGCCTCCTCTATGAGGTTCAAGTCGGGCGAGTAGGAAGGCAAGAACACGAGATCCGCCCCCCTCGCCTCGATGAGCTCCTCGACCTTCTCCGTCCTGTGCGCACCTAGCCCATCGAGCACCACCACCTGCCCCTCGCACAGAGAGGGGGCCCAGGAAGTGCTCGACGTAGGCTTCGAAGGCCAAGGCGTCCGTGGCTCCCTCTACGGTCATCGACTCGCCCATGGCCCCTTCGAGGGTGATCGCGGCGATCAGGGTGGTGTTCTTGCCGCGGTTGCGAGGGACCTTGCCGTAGGCCCTCTTTCCCCTCGGGGCCCTCGCCCTCAGGTGCGCCATGGAGGTTACGAATCCCCGAAGTTCACAGAACACCTGAGCTTGGGTTTCGCGCCCTGCTAACCGAGAATGGTGACCGAAGAGTGCAACTTCACAGAGCCTGAAGTTCGCCTGCGGTGCTTTCAGCGAACTTCGCCATAACGGAGTTCTACGAACTTCTCCTCGTACCTGTTCTCGGAGGTTCGGAGTGGCAAGCGACCCGCCGAGCCCGGCTCCGAGCACTCGA
>DATDKO010000014.1:0-8550 GCA_036519935.1 Rubrobacter sp.
CGAGGCGTTCTCCTCGATTGGCGCTATCGTGACGGGACGCAGGACGTTCGACATCACGAACGGTTGGGGCGGCAGACACCCAATAGGCCAAAACATCCCGATCTTCGTCGTAACCCACTCCGTCCCCGAGGGATGGGACTACGAGGGATCGCCGTTCACCTTCGTCACCGACGGTGTGGAGAGCGCGGTCGAACAGGCCAGGGCGGTGGCTGGCGAGAAGAATGTGGCGGTGGGCGCTGCGAGCCTCGTCCAGCAGTGTCTCAGGGCGGGGCTACTGGACGAAGTACACGTTGACGTTGTCCCCGTGCTGCTGGGGGACGGCGTGAGGTTGTTCGATCACCTCGGGACCGAACATATCGAGCTGGAGAGGACAGAGTTGATAGCAGATCCAGACGTGACCCACATGACATTCCGGGTCGTCAAATAGATGATGAGAGCAGTCCTGAAAGGCGCATGATGAGTATGGTGACTGTTGATGTCGGGATGTCCCTCGATGGCTTTATCGCCGGTCCCAATGCCGGTCCACAGAACGCCCTTGGTGACGGAGGACATCGTATCCACCAGTGGGTCTACGACCTGGAAGCCTGGCGCGAGAGGCAGAGCCTGCGGGGTGGCCAGACCAACCGTGACGACGAGGTCTTGAGAGAAGCCTACGAACACGTCGGGGCCTTCATCATGGGTAGGCGTATGTTCGACGAGGGGGAGGTCGGATGGCCAGATCCACCACCCTTTCAGGCTCCGGTCTTCGTCCTTACGAACCACGGAAGAGAGCCGTGGATCCGACAGGGAGGGACGACCTTTACTTTCGTGAGCGATGGTATAGAGAGCGCGCTGGAGCAGGCCAGAGAGGCTGCGGGAGAGGCGGATGTGAGGATATCAGGCGGGGCGAACACGATCGATCAGTTCGTAAAGGCCGGGCTTGTGGATGCAGTGCAGTTCCACCTGGCTCCCGTAGTTCTCGGAAGAGGAGTGAAGCTGTTCGAGAACGTCGGTGACGAAGGGTTGACCCTGGAGAAGATCAGGCTCGTAGATTCGCCCGCAGTCACCCATATATCGTTCCGGGTCCCCAGGTAGGTGATGTAGAGGCAGGAGAATGAATATGACGGACGACAAGAACCAGGGTCGAGGGAGAATAGCCGGGAACGAGACAAGAATATCCTCATGAATTCTCAGCAAGAGAGCAACCTTCCACCCGGGTTGTCCAGGCCTGCGCAGCGGGCGCTCACCAACGCTGGCTACCGGCGGCTCGAGCAGCTTGCCAGGCTCAACGAGGCGGAGGTCGAGAGCCTACATGGCGTGGGGCCAAGGGCGCTCGCGCAACTCCGGCATGCCCTGGGTGCGAACGGTCTATCGTTCGCCGATGGGAAGAAAGCAGACCAGTTAGGAACACGTGAATGAAAAGGCAACTGCTGTTTGTTCACGGCGGCGGAGAAGGAGCATACGAGGAAGACAGGAAAATGGTGGCGAGCCTGCGAGACGCGCTGGGCGGCGGCTACCAGGTGCAATGTCCGAAGATGCCAGATGAGGATAGCCCGCAGTACGGTGCGTGGAGAGACCGGATAGCAAGTGAACTCGCCGAGCTTGATGGCGAGGGCACTCTCGTCGGCCATTCTCTGGGGGCTTCGATCCTGCTGAAGTACATCTCCGAGGAGAGGACGGCGACACCCATAGCCGGAACGTTCCTGGTCGCGGCACCCTACTGGGGCGTCGAGGACTGGGAGGTTGACGAGTATGTTCTGCATGAAGACTTCGCGTCGAAGCTTCCCGAAGGCCTGCCGATTTTCTTCTACCACAGCCGCGACGACGAGTGGGTGCCGTTCGCACACCTCGCGCTCTATGCGGAAAAGGTTCCGCATGCAAGATTCCGCGAGTTCGATGGACGCGGACATCAATTCGACGACGATCTGTCAGAGGTCGCCCATGATATCGAGGGTTTGCAGAGGAGCGAATCATGAACGGGAACAAGGGTAATCTCGCTGCGGTGAACGGTCTCGACCTTTACTATGAGATACACGGCGAAGGCGAGCCCCTGATCCTGCTTCACGGAGGCGTAGGCGCGATCGAGATGTTCGGCCAAGTCTTGCCGCTGCTCGCGGAAGGTCGCAGGGTCATCGCTCTGGATTTGCAAGCATTTGGCCGCACAGCCGATATCGACCGCCCGATGACGTTCGAAGCGATGGCGGACGACGTGGCAGCCCTGATCGAACACCTGGGGTTGGGAGAGGTCGACGTCATGGGCTACTCTCTCGGCGGCGGGGTCGCCCTGCGAACGGCGATCCAACATCCCGAGGTGGTAAGAAAGCTCGTGCTCGTCTCGACCCCGTTCAAACGCGATGGATGGTATCCCGAGGTCCTCGCGGGGATGGAACAGATGGGCCCCGCGGCCGCAGAGCCGATGAAGCAGACGCCGATGTACCAACTCTACTCCAGTGTAGCTCCGAGGCCCGAAGATTGGCCCGTCTTGCTCACCAAGGTCGGCGAGCTTCTCGGTCAGGACTACGACTGGTCGGAAGAAGTGGCGGCGATGGAGGTACCGGCGATGATTGTTGTCGGGGACGCCGATAGTGTCCGCACGTCGCACGCAGTGGCGTTCTTCGAGTTGCTAGGCGGCGGTAAGCAAGATGCCGGGTGGGATGGTTCCGGGATGTCCGATGCCAGGCTCGCCATCTTGCCAGGCACGACGCATTACGGCATCTTCTTCTCTCCGGCGCTGGCTGCCGCCGTCGCGCCGTTCCTGGACACGCCAGGATGAAGCTGGCAGGAACGATGACCGGGGGTCGGTACAGGCCGAAACCAGTCATCTACAACGTGTAACCCGAACCGGCGAAAGCGATCCGTAGAAGTATCTACCTACCGCGACTCGCACATTCGGCAATGAGCGAAGCCAGGAAGCTGACAAGCCGAAGTGCTGACCAGCTTGCAAAGAGGTGCGAACCTCATTGCAACATTAGAATCTCTGGACGATAGTGACCCCAACAATGATGAGCAGTGCCCCTAGAAGGCGAGGTATGCTCGCTGGTTGCACGGTGACGCCGAGCAGGCCGAAATGATCTATCGCTATGGACGCGATCACTTGCCCCGCCAGGAACAGTCCCACCGTCGTCGCCGCCCCGAGGCGGGGGGTCAGGACGATAGAGGCGCAAACGAAGAAAGCTCCGAGAAGACCGCCGAGCCACATCCACCAGGGCGCGTTCATGATGGGGCCTAACTCGGGCACGGAGCGACGCACGACAGCGGTGGTGACGAACAGGACCACGGTCCCGACGAGAAACGAGAGCGCGGCCGCCAGTACAGGGCCGCCGACGACCTGGCGCAGCTGGCTGTTGATGGCGAACTGCGTGGGCGCAGCCATCCCCGCGGCGAGCGCCACGGGCAGCAAGAGTAGCCAGGTCATACTCCTCACCCTCCTCGCTCCACTAGGTTTTCATGGGCTCAGCGCGGCTCGTAGACATCGTAGAGTATCGGCTCTATGCCGTCCTCGCCGACCCCGGAGCGGTACTGGATGTAGCGGGCACGCTGGAGGTAGGCCAGGGCCGTCTTCATCCGGTTTTCGAGGCCGGGAATCTCCTCTTCGAGGTTGGCCAGCTCGGTGGTATCGAGGACCACGTCCTCCTCATCGTTGTCCTGCCAGATCTCCCACAGCCTGCGCCAGAGCGCATCGGCTTCGGATGATAGGGGTTCTCTTTCCATCTCTCTACCCGCTTTCCTCGTGCTTGCGAAGCTCGAACACGATGTGGGCCAGCTCGGGGACGAGGAGCTTCTCCACAGCGAGCCTGACCGCGTTACGAGATCCTGGCAGGCTCGCTATGAACTTGGTGCCTACGGCTCCAGCGACCGCGCGGCTCATGATCGCCGCGGCCCCGATCTCCTCATACGAAAGGATCCTGAAGATCTCACCAAACCCGTCAAGCTTCTTCTCGATCATGCGATCGACGACCTCGTAGGTCGTGTCGCGGCCCGAGATCCCGGTTCCACCCGTCGTAATAACAGCGTCCACTTCTGGGTTCGCAAGCAGGTCTACGAGGCTCGTCCTGATGCCATTCACCTCGTCTCTGACGATCTGGCGGGCCACGATCTCCTGCCCCGCTTCGCGCAGGATCCGTTCTGCGGTGTCGCCTCCCGTGTCGGTCTCGCGGGTCCTCGTGTCGCTGATAGTGAGCACGGCGACCCTGACCGTCTCCGGTGCCGACTCCCTGTGCCTGTGGACACTCTCGCTCAAAACAGCCCTCCCTGCAAAAATGGGTTGGACGTGCGCTCGTTCCCGATAGTGGTCTGCGGCCCGTGACCGGGATAGACTGTCGTTTCGTCAGGGAGCGTCAGCAGCTGCTCCTCGATGCTGCGCATCAGGACCTCCATGCTCCCGCCCGGGAGATCCACCCTTCCCACGCTTCCCGCGAAGAGGGCGTCGCCTGACAGAACGAGAGCCTGGTCCTCGACGTAGAAAGCCAGGTGTCCCGGCGCGTGGCCTGGTGTGTAGAGCGAGCGGAGCCTGAGTTCTCCGACCTCAAGCACCTCTCCTTCGCCGATGTAGCGGTCCACAGCAGGGACCTTGCCGAACTTCAGGCCCATCATCATCGCCTGGGTAGGAAGCTGCTTCAGCATAGGCTCGGACTCGGCGTGCATCAGGACCGGGCAGGCGTACTCGTCGACGAGGGCGGCGACGGCCCCGACGTGGTCTATGTGGGCGTGGGTGACGATTATGGACCCAACCTCCAGATCGGTCTGCTCGACCGCGAGCGCGATGCGGGCCGCCTCATCGCCGGGATCGACGACCGCGCCAACCCCAGAATCCTCATCTCCGATGATGTAGCAGTTCTCCTGGAAAGGGCCGACGGTGAGCATCTCCAGTATCATTGCGTCCTCCCCAGAAGAAACTCGACAAGCAGGCGGGCAGGGACGCCCGTCGCGCCCTTTGTCGTGTAGGCGTTGCCCTTCTTGCCGTAGGCGGTTCCGGCTATGTCCAGGTGCGCCCACGGATAGTCGGCGAACTCCTTTAGGAAAGCACCTGCGGTCAAAGCGCCTCCTCTGCGGCCGCCGGAGTTCTTTAAGTCTGCGGTGTCGCCTTTGATCTGCTCTGTGTACTCCCTGAAGAGCGGCAGCGGCCACGCCCTCTCCCCGGTCGTCTCACCGGCGGTCTGTAGCTCCGCAACGAGGTGCTCGTCGTTCCCCATGAGGCCGGAGGCGTGGTCTCCGAGCGCGACGGCGCACGCTCCCGTCAGGGTGGCGCAGTCAACCAAGGCGGTAGGCTCGTAGCGTCTGGCGTAAGAGAGGGCGTCAGCGAGGATCAAACGCCCCTCCGCGTCGGTCGTAACTATCTCTACCGTCTTGCCGGAGTGCATCTGGAGTACGTCGCCGGGCTTGAAAGCGCTCCCGCCAGGCAGGTTCTCGGTCGCCGGCACGAGGGCGACGACGTTGAGCGGAAGATCAAGGGCCCCTGCGGCCTCCATCGCCCCGAGGACGGCTGCGCCCCCGCTCATGTCGAATTTCATGTCCTCCATTCCGGCGGATGGCTTTATGGAGATACCACCCGAGTCGAAGGTTACAGCCTTCCCCACGAGGACGACGGGTGCGGAGTCGCCTCCCCCGCGGTGCTCGAGCACGATGAAGTACGGCTCGTTGGAGGCGGAGCGGCCCACCGTCGCGAGACCTGTGAGCCCCTCTTCTTCGATGCCGGACCGGTCGAGAACGTCGAGCACCATACCGTACTTTTCAGCGATCGTGCGGGCCATCTCTGCAAGATACTCCGGAGTAGCCACGTTGGACGGCTCGTTGGCGAGGTCGCGGGCCAGCACGGTCCCCTCTGCGACCTTGGTACCCAGTTCGGTCCCCTCTGTGGCCTCATCCAGCGCCCCTTCGTCGGCGACGAGCCAGAATGTTTCGAGAGCGTGGTCGTCCGCTACACTCTTGTGCCTGTCGAATCGGTACAGGCCCAGTCTGGCCCCTTCGGCGACGGTTCGCGCGGCCTCCCTTATCGCTATATCTGGAAAAGCCGACAGTGAGAAAGCAGCGCTGTGCAGCTTGAGGGTCCTGGCGCGTCTGGCGACGGTGGCCGCTGCGCGGCGCAGCTTCTCCAGGGTGAAGAGTTCCCTCTCGCCGAGGCCGACGAGCAAGAGGCGGGGCGCAGGCCCACCCTGCCCGTAGAGCAGGGCCGTCTCGCCCGTCTTGCCGCCGAAGTCCCCGCCCGACACGACCCAGGCGGCGTCTTCGCCGAGGTCCCGCGCGCTCTCCCCTTCATACAGGGCTACCGCGAGTAGTTCTGGCGCGAATTCCTCATTTGCTCGGCTCGTAGCGCCGATCGTGACCAAGTCCGGACCACCCTTCTACGCAAGACACAGGACCGCATAGATTATAGGGGAAAGGGAGAGGCAGTCTAATCCAAGGATTCCATGGGCCCGCGCGAACGGGGCTCCTCCGGCATCTCGGGCACAGGAAGAATGCTATCTTGGGGGCGTGAACCTGCGACCCTACCTCGAGTTCGGTGTCCAGACCGCGTATGAGGCCGGAAGGCTAACGCTCGGCCACTTCGGGACGGAGGCGGCGCGTCCCGAGTTCAAGGCCGACGATACGCCTGTAACGGTGGCTGATCGTGAGGCAGAGAGGCTCATCCGGGAGCGGATAGGGGCTCGGTATCCAAAACACGCGGTCCTGGGAGAAGAATACGGGGTGGCTGAAGGGTCAGACACTGGCCACCGTTGGATCGTTGATCCCATAGACGGCACAAATTCTTTCGTCCGCGGCGTCCCCCTGTACGGCGTCCTGATCGGCCTGGAGATAGAAGGCGTCTGCGAGGTCGGGGCCGCGTATTTTCCTGCCATCGACGAGATGGTGTGCGCCGCCACCGGCGAAGGATGCTATAGAAATGGCCGCAGGACCAACGTATCAGCCACACAGAGCCTGGCGCAAGGCATGGTTACTTTCACCGACGCGGCCAGCTTCGAGGAGTACGGCCGCGGGGGAGCCTGGCTGCGTGTTCTCTCGACCGCAGGAGGCAGCCGCGGCTGGTCCGACGCCTACGGCCACGCCCTCGTCGCCACAGGCAGGATGGAGCTGATGCTCGACCCCATCATGAATCCCTGGGACTGCGGCCCTTTCCCACCCATACTTCGCGAAGCCGGCGGGTACTTCGGCGACTGGTCCGGCAACGAGACCATCTACTCGGGCGAAGCGATAAGCACCACAAGATCCCTTCTCCCCGAAGTGCTGAGCCTCATCGAAGATTAGATAAAGCCAGGCTCAAGCACGAGGGGCCCGGCGTGAGCCGGACCCCAACCTGAAACCTGTAGGCTGATTCCTACAAAACCGGCAGGTACTTCTCGAGCTCGTAGGGAGTTACCTGCACCCTGTAGTCTTCGAACTCCTCGCGCTTGAGCTGCAGGAGCCGGGTGTAGGTGTGCTCTCCCAGTGCCTTGTGCAGAAGTTCCGAGTTTTCCGCCTCTTTTATGGCCTCTCCGAGATCGGCAGGAAGACTCTCTATTCCCATCTTCTCGCGCTCATCGGCCGTCAGATGGTAGAGATTGCGCTCCATCGGTTCGGGCAGCTCGTAGCCCTTCTCGATGCCCTCCAGGCCGGCGTGCAAGAGCGCCGCAAAGCACAGGTAGATGTTCGCTGCTGGGTCGGGGCAGCGGAGCTCTATCCGCGTAGCCCTCTCCTTGCCGGGGTGGTAGAGCGGGACCCTGACCAGCGCAGAGCGGTTGCGGCGGCTCCAGGCGATGTAGACAGGGGCCTCGTAGCCCGGGACCAGACGCTTGTAAGAGTTCACGTGCTGGGCGAAGATTATGCTGATCTCACGTGCATGCCTCAGCTGGCCGGCGATAAACGCCTGCGCCTCGGTCGAGAGGTAGTACTCGTTGTTCGCGTCGAAGAAGGCGTTCTTGCCGCCCGAGAACAGGCTCTGGTGGGTGTGCATCCCCGAGCCGTTCTGGTCCCTCAGGGGCTTGGGCATGAACGTGGCATAGACGCCGTGGCGGGTGGCGACCTCTTTGACCACGGTCTTGTAGGTCATCACCTTGTCGGCCATGGCCATAGCGTCGTCGAAGCGGAGGTCGATCTCGTGCTGGGAGATTCCGACCTCGTGGTGGGAGTACTCGACCTTTATGCCGAGCTGCTGCAGAGATTGCACCGTCTCGCGCCTCAAGGCCGTCGCCGCGTCGAGTGTCGTCAGGTCGAAGTAGCCGCCGTAGTCGAGAGGCTCTGTGCCTTTGGAGTCTCTGAAGTAGAAGTACTCTAGCTCGGGGCCGCAGTAGAACTTGTCGAAGCCCATCTCGCTCGCCCGCTCCAGTGCGCGCCTCAGGACGTGGCGCGGGTCCCCGACGTAGGGATCGCCGTCAGGCGTCTTGACGTCGCATATCATACGCGCCGTCGGCGCATCTTGCGGGCTCCAGGGGATGACCTGGAAGGTCGAGGGGTCGGGCATGGCAATCATGTCGGACTCCTCGATGTCCTGGTAGCCCGTAATCGAAGACCCGTCGAAGCCCATCCCCCCGTCAAGGGCGTCCTCCAGTTCCTCGACCGTGATCGCGAAGCTCTTGAGCGTTCCGAGCACGTCGGTGA
>DATDKO010000015.1:0-30694 GCA_036519935.1 Rubrobacter sp.
AGCAGGAGATCGTGCAGTGGGATACCAACGGGACAGGCCTCCCAACACGCCCCACAAAGGCTCGAGGCGTGGGGCAGGTCCTTAGCCTCGTCGTGGCCCTTGAGAAGGGGTGTAATCACGGCCCCTATGGGACCGGAGTACGTCGAGCCGTAGGCGTGGCCGCCGGTCTGGCGGTAGACGGGGCAGACGTTCAGGCAGGCGCCGCAGCGGATGCAATACAGAGCCTCCTCGAACTCTGTGCCTAGAAGCCTGGAGCGGCCATTATCCATCAGGATGAGATGTAACTCCTCGGCGCCGTCGAGCTCGCCCTCGGCGCGGGGTCCGGTGATGAAGTTGGTGTAGACGGTGATCTTCTGTCCCGTCCCACTCCTCGCCAGGAGTTGCACGAACGTCGAGAGGTCCTCGAACTTCGGGATCACCTTCTCTATACCCATCACGACGACGTGGACTGGAGGAATGCTCGTGACGAGCCTGGCGTTGCCCTCGTTGGTAACGGTGCAGATCGTGCCTGTCTCGGCGATCCCGAAGTTGGCCCCCGTAACACCGATGTCAGCGGCCAGGAACTTCTCGCGCAGGCGTCTGCGGGCAAAGGAGCCCAGGGCTTCGACGTCGGGTGGCAACTCTTCGTTTGAGACACCGGAGAGGATCTCCGTGATCCTTTCCTTGTTCATGTGAAGGATGGGCCCGACGATGTGCGAGGGCGTATCCCCGGCGAGTTGCGCGATCCACTCACCAAGGTCCGTCTCGACGATCTCGAGGTCGAGATCGTCGTAGTCTTCTTCGAGACGGCGGTTCAGCTCGATCTCCTCTGTCGCCATGCTCTTGGACTTGGTGATGACCTTCGCGTCCTTGCGCCGCGCGAGATCCCCTATGTAGCGGACGACGTCCTCACCGTCTGCGGCGAAGAAGACGTTGCCGCCGCGCGCCTCGACGGCGTCGGCCATCTGCTCCAGGTAGCGGTCGAGGTTTGCCATGGTCTCCTGTTTTGTGCGGTAGGCCCGCTCCCTGAGCTCGGGCGCCTCGGGCAGCGCGTTCAAGACGGCGTTGCGCCCGGCCACGGACTTGTGGGTGAAGAGCTCTATGGAGTCGTGTAGTTGCTCGTCCGCGACGGCCTTGCGCGCCCTTTCGTTGAAGCCCTCTACCCCGCTGCTCAGGCCCTCCGGGCGATGGTCTTCCGTCTCGCGCTTGCGGGCGGGCTTCTCGGTCTCCACGGTATCAACCAGCCTTTCCGTTTTCGGCATCGAGCACCTGTGCAAGGTGGAGGACGCGGGTGTCGTGTCCCGTGCGCCTCAGGCGTCCTTCGAGGTGCATCAGGCAACTGGAGTCGCTCGAGATCAGGGTGTCGGCCCCGCTCTTCTCCAGCGCCTTTATCTTCTCATCAGCCATCGCCGTCGAGACGTCAGGCATCTTTACCGCGAAGGTCCCCCCGAACCCGCAACAGAGCTCCTCGTTCTCCCAATCCAGGAGGTCGAGTCCCTCGACATTCGAAAGCAACCCGCGCGGCTCCTCCAGTACGCCGAGCTCGCGCCGCTGGTGGCATCCGCAATGGAAGACGGCTCTCCCTTCGAGTTGCGCCCCGAGGTCCTTCACACCCATCACGTTGACCACAAAGTCCGAGAACTCCCTCACGCGTTCTGCGAGAACCTCGGAACGCTCGCGCTCTTCCGGTAGATCCTTGAAGATGAAGGGGTAGTAGTGGGAGACCATCGTGGTACACGATCCGGAAGGGCAGACTATGTAGTCAGAGCCTTCCCGCTCGAAGACGTCGAGGAAGTGGCGCCCTAAAGCGCGGGCCTCGTCGAAGAACCCCGAGTTGAAGGCAGGCTGCCCGCAGCAGGTCTGGCCTTCGGGGTAGAGTACCTCTACCCCGAGCCTCCTCAGTACGCGCACCACGCTAACGCCGACTTCGGGATTGATCTGGTCGACATAACACGGGACGAACAGGGCCACCCTCAATATCCACGACCTTTCCGCCTTGTGGCTGCTTTCCACGCGAAGTATAGCAACGCCAACAGACGCGGCTCCGTGATGCGCTGCTAGAATGGTCGTGGGTACCGAGAAGGGTAAGGAGAAGGGATGAACGGCTATCCTCGCGAGGGTGGATGTTTTTGCGGGAGGGTGAGGTACAGGGTGGCCGGGGAGCCTCTTGGGTCTGCGGTCTGCCACTGTGTCTCGTGCCGCAGGACGTCGGGCGCGCAGTCGGTCGCGTGGCTTACCTTCCCCTCTAAGAGGTTCTCCTTCGTCCACGGTGAGCCTGCCGACTATCGTTCTTCCGACGAGGTGAGCAGGACCTTCTGCCAGAGTTGCGGCACGTCGCTCACCTACAGGCATGACGGGGAGCCCGACTCGATCGACGTGACTACCGCGAGCCTAGACCGCCCCGAGGAATTCCCTCCCACACGCCATATTTGGCTGGAAGACAAACTCGCCTGGGAGGGTGTCGACGACGGTCTACCCCGGTGCGAGCAGGGCGGCCCGCCAGATTAGCATTGTAAAGGCGGTCTCTACGGAGGTGAGGCAGTGCAGACAGAGAACCCCGTCTACGAAGAGATACAGGAGATCCTACGCGCGATCGAACTCCCCAGCGTCGCGCTCGTTGGGCAGCGGATAGAATCTCCGCCGGCGCTCACGAACATCAGGGATGGCGTCAGGGAGGCGCTGAACTCCGTGGAGCTACCATCAGGCTCTGTGGCCATTGGCGTAGGGAGCAGGGGGGTAGCCAGGATAGGGGAGGTAGTCGCGGCACTGGTCGAGGTGCTGAAGGAGTCAGGCGCCGAGCCCTTCATTGTCCCCGCGATGGGGAGCCACGGCGCCTCGACCGCGGAGGGCCAGGCAAGGGTTCTGGGCCACCTCGGCGTGAGCGAGGAGAAGGTCGGGTGTCCCGTGCGGGCGACGATGGAGAGCGTGAGGCTCGGGGAGACGCCCTCGGGTGTAGCAGTCTACATGGACCGTAACGCTTACGAGGCCGACTCGGTCATCGTGGTCAACAGGGTCAAGCCCCACACCGCGTTCAGGGGAACCGTCGAGAGCGGGCCGACGAAGATGCTGGCCATCGGGTTGGGCAAACAGCGGGGGGCGCACTCCATACACTCCGCGGGCTGGGAGAACATCCACCAGACTATCCCCGAAGCAGCCCGCGTCGCCGTCGAGAGCGGCAAGGTCGCCTTCGGCCTCGCCACCGTCGAGAACGCCAAAGAAGAGCCATGCAAGATAGTCGCGATCCCCGCCGAGGATCTGGAGGAGGCGGAGGCGCCGCTCCTCGAGGAGGCCAAGCGCAACCTGGCGCGGCTGCCTTTCGATGAGATCGACGTTCTCGTGGTAGATGAGATCGGGAAGAACATCTCGGGCGACGGCGCCGATCCCAACGTCACGGGCCGCTACCCGACTACCGCTGCCTCGGGCGGCCCTTCGGTTGAGCGTATGGTCTACCTCGGCCTGACAGAGGAGACCGGCGGCAATGCAAACGGCCTTGGCATGGCAGACGTCGTCACCGAGCGCCTCGCCGGCGCGATGGACCGTCCCTCTACTTACATGAACGCCCTCACCTCGACCACGCCGGCACCGGTCAAGACACCCATGGTCATGCCAACGGATGAGATGGCGGTCGCCGCAGCCCTCACCATGTGCGCAGGCGTCGACCCCATCGAGGCCAGGCTCGTTCGCATTGACAATACCCTCAAGTTAGGGAGGATCTGGGTATCTGAGGCGCTGCTTGGCGAGATTGAGAACAACGAGCGGTTGGAGATCCTCGAAGATCCCCAACCGATGCGCTTCGACGAAGGCGAGATCATTCCCAGTGGCGCATAGCATTCCAGGTATCAGGTTACAGCCATAAGGTTTAGGACCAGTCGAGAGCCTCAGCTGCTCGGTTCAGCCCTGGAACCCCAGGCACCGGGAGATCTCGGTCGCGGCCCGTTTGGAAAGTTCCCCGATCTCGGGGAGAGCATCGGGTGGCAGACGGAAGGCCGGGCCCGACACGCTCACCACACCGACGACCGCGCCGTCGGCGCGGCGAATCGGCGCCCCGACCGCGTTCAACCCCGTCTCCAGCTCCTCGATGGTATAGCCGTACCCTTCATCCCGGATCTTGCTCGTATGCTCTTTCAGGCTCGCAGGGTCAACGATAGTGTTCTCGGTAAAGCGCTCCAGCGGTCCATCCAGGATGCGAAGTAGCTGACCTTCTGGCATGTACACCAGAAAGATCTTCCCCGCGGCCGTGGCGTGCAACGGCGTGTGACGTCCCGTCCAGTCGACGCCGAGGGCGGACGCCCGCGAGATGCTCTGGTGAATGACAACGGCGTCATCGCCTTCCAGGACAGCGATGGTGACAGTCTCCCTGGTACGCTCGCTCAATCGCTCGCAGACTAGCCTGGCGCAGCGAAGGATGTCGAGGTCGGCCCTCACCGTCCTCGCGAGTAGCACCAGCCCGAAGCCCAGCCTGTACTTCTCGGTCGCCGCGTCCTGCTCGACCAGCCCCCGGTCTCTCAACGTCGTGAGCAGCCGGTACGCGGTTGACTTGTGGATCTCGAGCTCCCTGGAGACCTCGGTTACGCCCGACCACCCGCGGCGCGACAAGAACTCCATAACGGAGACGGCCCTGTCGACCGACTGTACCGAGGGGCTCCTACGTACTACGGCGCACATAAGCGCAGATCCTACACTACCTTCTGTATCCCGGCTCGGTACACCCGGCACTTGGAGACCCCGCGCTCCACGCCTACGCGCCAGCCTTGCGCCCGTGCCGCACGCCCTGCCTCCCTTACCATCGTTGAGTGTAAGATGGTTAGCAGAGACACCGAGAGCGCCGTGAAAGCGCGCTCTCGGTGTCTCTGCTCCCGCCGGCGGCGATCCTGATCGCCTATCTCTGGCTCGGGGAGGTGCCTTCTATCATGTCCCTGGCCGGCGGGAGCAGTGGCGATTCTAGGCGTGGTATTGGTCAACACGCAGGTCGAGAAGAAAGAGTAGGGGCGGAAAACCGGGTGAGCGGGACGGGCGGCACCTGGTCCACTCCCTTCCTACTGGAGGTCGGCGACGAGAAGTGCGGCGATCTGCCTGGCCTTTTGTGCGGCGTCTTCGGCCATCCCCAACGAGAAGGCGACGGTGGCTCCCTCGTGGAGGATCACAAGCCTCTCTGCCAGGTCCTCCGGATTCTCGGCGCCACCCTCGGCAGCAAGCTCCGCCAGGTATCCACGCATCCACGCCTTCTGCTCCATCACCACCACCCGAGCGGGATGGTCGGCGTGTGGTAGCTCCGCCGCGGCGTTCACGAAACCGCAACCCCTAGGGTTCTCGCGTTCCATCCACTCCGCAAGGGCATCGAACGTAGAGAGCAGTCGCTCCCTCGCTGTGCCTCCCCGACGCTCCACGACGCCCAGCAACCACGACCGCCACCGCTCGTCCCGCCTCGCTGGCCCCGTTTTGGGCGAGCACGTAGGCAGGCAGCAGTGGGCAGGACTGGCCGTTGGCCTCGTCGGGGTCGCGCTGGTGGTTGGCGGCGATGTACGGGTTGCCGAGGCGCCGCTGTGGGCCTACGCCATGCCCTTTGCCGGGATGGCTGGCCTGGTGGCGGCCACGCTAGTAGAGCGAAAGGAGAATCTCCGCGGGAGCGCAAACGAGGCGCCCATGGACGTGGTGCTTGGGATCCAGTGCGCCGCCAGCGCCCTGTTGTTCGCTGCGCTGGCACCGTTCTGGGGTGGGCTGGAGCCGGCAGGCGGGTTGCTCTTCTGGGGTGCTGTCGCCTGGTTCGTGGTCTTCTCCACCTTTGGAGGTTACGGCTTCTACTGGCTGAACCTGAAGTTGAGCAGCGTGGCCAGGGTGAGCAGCCTCATCTACCTCACACCCCCAACCACCATGGTCTGGGCCTACCTGATGTTCGGAGAGCGTGTCGGTCTGCTCGCCGTTGTCGGGCTCGTGATCTGCTTTGGCGGCGTCCTGTTGGCGAGAGGCTAGCCCGCGGCTACCAGAACGTTCTTATGTCTCCCATCCTGGTGAAGGAGCGAGGACGACCGTCGTACTGCTCCGCCGGTTGCCCGGCGCTGGTCGGCTGGCGCGACTGATATCCGGTGGCCTGTCGCCTTAGCCGGTCGAGGCGGAAGAGGCCGATATCGTGACGGGTAAACCCCTTCTCGGTGAGGTCGGCCATGATCTCGCCTACGACGCTGGCGAACTTGAAGCCATGCCCTGAGCAGGGCGAGGCGATAGAGACCTGCGGGTAGTCAGGGTGCAGGTCTATGACGAAGTGGTGGTCGGGGGTATTGGTGAACATGCAGGTCTGCAGGTCCATCGTGGGGCCGCAACCGTCAGGGAAGTATCGTTCGGCGAAGCTACGGAGGAGTTGCTCGTCGTAGCCGTGGGGCTGGCGGTCGATCTCGTCGGCATCGCCGGTCTCGCCCAGGTGGAAGTACTTGCCGAACTTGAAGCCAGGCACACCGAAGACAGGGAAGCCGTAGAAGCGACCCTCATCCACGAGCAGGTTGAAGACAGGGAAGGTGTCGGGCCGGAAAAGATCCGGCCTGGCCGGCTGCAGCCAGGCGAGGACCTGCCTTTCAGGCACGGCGAGCCCGTCGAGGACGTCGAGGAGATCCCCATTCCAGGCGCCGGCGGTCATCACGAGCCTGTCGGCCTCGTACGTGCCGCGATCGGTCCGGACGCGCACCCCTCCCTCCAGCGGGACCCACTCGAGGACCCGCTCGTGGCCGTGGATCTCGGCGCCCAGGGACTGTGCCGCCATTACGTAGGAGACGATGCACCGCTCCGGCGTGAGGAAACCTCCCTCGGGCTGGATGAGCGCCAGGTGTTCAGGGGGAAGATGATAGCCTGGGTAGCGCCGCCCGAGCTCCGCGCCAGTCAGTACCTCGTGCGGTAGGTCGTGGAGCTTGCAGGACTCCCAAGAACCCTTGAAGACCCATGACTCCCCTGGCCCCGCATCCACGGAGCCCGTGACGTGCAGGAGCTTCTCGCCGGCCTTGCCCTGGATCTCACGCCACAACTCGTAGGCGCGCCTGAGGAGCAGCACGTAGGAGGGGTCCTCGTAGTAGGCGAGCCTGATGATGCGCGTGTGCCCATGCGAGGAGCCCATGGCATGTGGTATCCCGAAACGCTCCAGGCCGAGCACGCGCTTACCCCTGCGGGCCAGGTAGTAGGCGGTGGCGCTGCCCATCCCCCCCACGCCGACGACGATGGCGTCGTAGCGACCGGAGTACTGGACGCTCACCTTCTGGTGTTCCCATTGGGAGACTGGCTCGCCGGCACCCTGGCGTTCGTCAACCGCGCCGGTTCGGGGACCAGCTCGGAGAGCCGGTCGTCCTCGTGGGGTCTCGCCCTGACACGGGCGAACTCCGGGTCGAAGAAGGGCGTCTGGGCAACTTTGGCGGGGATGGGCCGGCCGCCGAGCTCGACGACCAGGTTGTTGCCTGGCCAGGAGTGGGCGGTGTCCACGTAGGCCATGGCCAGCATCCTGCCCACGGTATGCCCCATGGCGCTGGAGGTGACGCGCCCGACCTGCTGCTCGCCGGGCATGAGCTCGTCCTCCTGCTCGCCCGCTTCGGCTCCCGTCTCCACGACGTCCCTGAAGGTGGCCACGTCGGCGATGCCGTAGACCCCGGCGCCGGCAGCGGCGGGAACCTCGCTCTCCAGGGTCAGGCCGACCCAGCGCCTATCCAGGCCGCTCTCCTGCACCCGCAGAAGGGCTTCGCGGCCGACGAAGTCGCGCTTGTCGAACCGGACCCAGCGCCCGAGGCCCACGTGGAAGGGGGTCTCTTCCTCGCTTATGTCGGGGCCGTAGAGGGGAAGGCACTTCTCGATGCGCAGGGACTGCATGGCCTCGAGACCGTAGGGCTTCAGGTTGAAGCTGCGGCCCGCCTGCAGGAGATGCTCCCACAGCGCGGAGGCCTGATCCGCGGGCGTGTAAAGCTCGTAGCCGAGCTCGCCCGTGTAGCCCGAGCGCGAGATGAGCAACTCCGTGTCCCCGATGCGGCACGGCGCGAACCGGAAGAACCTCAGCTCATCGAGGTCCACACCATCGACCACGGTCTTGAGAAAGCCGCGCGAACGCGGTCCCTGGACCACGGGCAGGGCGATTGCCGCAGTCAGGTCGGTCACGTAGGCGCTGGAGCCGACGGCGTGGTCGGAGATCCAACGGTAAACCTTCTGGCGCGGCCCGGAGCTGGTGACGATCATGAAGTGCTCGTCGTCGAATTTGTAGCAGGTGACGTCGTCTACGATGCCACCCTCCTCATTGCACATGGTCGAGTACCTTAGCTGCCCCGGCTCCATGTCCTGAACCTCGTTAACCAGCAGCCGCCTCACCAGCCGCTCGGCACCGGGCCCCTTGATGTCCACCTCGCCCATCGTGGAGAGATCCTGCATCCCCACGTTCCTGCGCACGTTGAGGTGCTCCTCCAGAGAGGAGGCGTAGGAGGTGGGAAACATGAAGTTTCCCCCGCCTTTGACCAGATCCCTGGCCGAACGGCGGTGGAAGTCGTAGAACGGCGTCCTTCTCTCCAACATTGAATACCCTTCCCTCAAACGTATCGTTTGTATATTATACTGCAAGCTTCTATCGCGTTCATCCGTCCCCTTCCGTGGCCCGGCCCACAGCCGCTGCGGTGGTATCGGCGAGACTGTTCGCCCTTTTGAGCCTATCATCGTCCACGTTCGCTGTGGACAGGTTGATCCTGACCAACGCCACCGCCGCGCGTACCCCCGCGCCCGCCAGCAGAACCGCCGCCAGCGCATCTCCTTCGAGGTTGGGGTTGCCCTCTTCAGCGAGCCGGGACGCGATGGCGACGACCTCGCTCCCGGCCTCGGCCACGGCTAGCGGCACGTCGGCGGCCCCCGAGAGCGCGTCCCTGACACGCGCCATACGCGTCTCGGGGTCGGACTCGCGGTAAGCGTCGAGGACTCGCCCGTAGGACTCCGCGTCGGCCCTGGCGAGGGGTGCGACCCCGTGCCTGGAGGCATCCGCCTGGTCTGCCAGCTCCGGGGCGTCGCACAGTTGGCCTGTGGACAGGCGGGCGGCCATGCCTGCCAACCCTGCGGCGAGGGCGACGGCTATGGCGGCCGCGGAGCCTCCGCCTGGAGCGGGACTGTCGGAGGCCACGCGGTCGAGGAATTCTCCTAGCGGAAGGTCCAGGTAGTCCGGAGCGATGTTTTCCGGTGTGGGCACCAGGATGTCCTCTCAGAACAGGCCGACGATCTGACCGTCCTCGTCTATGTCTATTTCGTGGGCGGCGGGGTGGATGCTGAGGCCTGGCATGGTGCGCATGTCGCCGCAGATCGGGTAGATGAAGCCGGCCCCCACCGAAGCGCGAACCTGGCGCACCGGCAGGGTCCAGCCCTTCGGCGCACCCCTCAGGGAGGGATCCGAGGAGATGGAGAGGTGTGTCTTCGCCATGCAGATGGGCAGGTTGCCGAAGCCGTTCTTCTCGTAGGAGTCGAGCTGGCGGCTCGCGGTCAGGTCGTACTCGACGCCGTCCGCCCCGTACACCTTGGTGGCGATGGCCTCGATCTTCTCCTTCAGAGACGCCTCTTCGGGGTAGAGGAAGCGGAACTCGGTCGGCTCCTCGGCGGCTTCGGCGACCGCCTCGGCCAGTTCCACGGCCCCCTTGCCGCCCTCCGAGAAGTGGTTGCAGATCGCAACGCGGGCGCCCATCTCCTCGGCCACCTCCCGGATGGCATCGTGCTCCGAGTCGTAGTCGGTGGGGAAAGAGTTGACCGCCACCACCGGCGAGACGCCGTGCAACCTGATGTTCTCGATCTGCTTCCGCAGGTTGTCAGCCCCGGCGCGAACGTCGCCGGGGTTCTCCACCAGCATCTCCTCGGGCAGCGGCTGTCCGGCCTTCACCTCGTAACGGCCCGAGTGGACCTTCAGCGCCCGCACCGTCGCCACGAGCACCGCCGCGTCGGGCTTCAATCCCGAGTTGCGACACTTGATGTTGAAGAACCGCTCGGCCCCCATGTCAGCGCCGAAGCCCGCCTCGGTTACGAGGTAATCGCTACCGCGAATGCCGATCAGGTCTGCCACTATCGAGGAGTTGCCGGTGGCGATGTTGCCAAAGGGACCGGCGTGTACCAGAGCCGGGGTATTCTCCAGCGTCTGCATCAGGTTCGGCTTTATGGCCTCCTTCATGATCACGGCCATGGCGCCCGCTGCTTTGAGGTCTTCGGCCATAATGGGGTTCCCGTCGGTGTCGTTGCCGATCACGATGCGCCCCAGCCTCCCTCTGAGGTCTTGCAGCGAGGTCGCGAGCGCCAGGATTGCCATCACCTCGGAGGCCGCCGTTATGTCGAAGCCCGTCTCGCGGGGGACCCCGTCCGCCCTGAGTCCCAGGCCGGTGATGATGTTCCTCAAGGCCCGGTCGTTTACGTCCATCACCCGTCGCCACGTGACGGAGTGCCGGTCCACGTGGAAGAAGTCGTCGTGGTGGTGGATGTGGTTATCCACCATGGCGGCGAGCAAGTTGTTGGCAGCGGTGACCGCGTGTATGTCGCCGGTCAGGTGCAAATTGAGCATCTCCATCGGCACCACCTGGCTGTAGCCGCCGCCCGCAGCGCCGCCCTTGATCCCGAACACCGGCCCCATCGAGGCTTGCCGCACCGCTACCGTCGCCGTCTTGCCGATCTGCTTGAAAGCCTGTCCGAGCCCCACGGTGGTCGTCGTCTTCCCCTCGCCCAGGGGAGTCGGCGTTATGGCCGATACGACCACGTACTTCGCCCGCGGACGATCCTCCAGTTCCTCTATCGCATCCAGCTTGATCTTGGCTACGCCCTCGCCATAGGGCTCCAGCAGGTGCTTCCCGATGCCTATGGAGGCGGCGATATCCTCCAGCGGCGCGAGCTTCGCTTTGCGGGCAACCTCGAGGTTCTTCGGTATCGTCATACTGGCAAACTCCTGGTTCTAACTGTGTAGGGTCATCACGCCGCTTCAACGCGCTTCAGCATCTCACGCCGCCACGCCTCGGTCTTCTCCACGTCGTTGAAGGTGTAGATGTGGAAGCCCTCGATGTTGCTCTCGGGGTCGGCCAGGGCGGGCTTCAGGCCGAGTACCAGGCGGTTCGGGCTGTATCCGCCCGGCATGAACATCTTGAGCAGCCAGTTGCGCTGCTTCAGGAGGAAGCGCGCTGACTCGCCGAGGCCGATGGTCGCGGAGATCCGCATCAGCTTCTGGCGGTTCACGACGCCGGGCATTCCGACCCGGATCGGGAGATCCACACCCCGCCGCTTCACCCACCGGGCCCAGTCCGAGATGGTCTTCGGATCGAAGCAGATCTGGCTGATGATGTAGTCGGCGTACGGGGCCTTGTCGTACATCGCCTGGATCGTGGTCTCGTCGCTGATGATCGGATGGCTCTCGGGATACCCCGTGATGCCGACCTTCCCGAACGGGTGCCCGATCTCCGCCATCGCCCGGAGCAGGTCGACCGCGCCCTCGAACTCCCCGGCGGGCTCGGGAACGTCGCCAGCCACGACGAAGGTGTCCCGTATTCCCGCCTCCCGTAACCTCTGCAGGATCTCGGCGAGCTCCGACCCGTCCCGTATGAGCCGGGCCGAGAGGTGTGGCACCACGCGGAAGCCGTGTGCCGCCAATCGCTCGGCGAGGTCCACCGTGGCCGGTATACCCTTGCCCGGCGAGGCCGTAACCGTGAGGCTTATGTTCCTAGGGACATGTTCGACCACCGACTCTTCTACCCCTGCGAGGGGTATCACCTCGTAGCCGGGATGCCGCAGAAACTCGGCCAGCCTCCTGTTCGACTTCTGTCTCTGCTCGCTTCTTTGCTCCGTCGACACGTCTTTCTCCACAGGCCGAGGGTCGGGTGGCCGGGCTTTTAGTGTACCCGGCCAGCGTAGCCTCCCTCAGGCTCCCTTGGACGAGCTGGTGGCGCTCAGGTTTTGCTCGGCCTGCTCCGGTTTGAAGAAGACGCGGTCGGCCACGGTGGCGGAGACCGTCTCCCCGGGCCGCTCGACCTCGAGCTCGATCCCTATCTCGCTGTACTCGACGGGGACCATGGCGTATCCGATGTTCTTCTCCAGGCGCGGCGAGTAGCAGGCCGAGGTGACCTTGCCGACCCTCTCGCCGTCTTTGTGGACCGGGAAGTAGTCGATCATGGAGCCGTCGTTGTACGACCCGCAGTTACTACCGCCGATCTCGACGCCCACGAGCTTACGGCTGACGCCTTCCTCGCTGATCCTCTGCAGTGCTTCCCTTCCCACGAAGTCCTGCTCCTGCTCCAGCTCTACCATCCACTTGTAGCCGTAGCCCACCTCGTAGGGGTTGGTGTCGTACCACATGTCGCAACCCAGGGCCAGGATTCCGCCCTCGATCCTGCGGATGTGGCAGGGCCCGATGGGGGAGATCCCGTGTGGCTCGCCGGCCTGCAGCACGCGGTCCCAGAGCTTGAGTCCGTCGCGGCTCGCGTTCTTGAGGTAGAGTTCGTACCCCAGCTCCCCGGAGTATCCGGTGCGGGAGATCACGAGCTCCATCCCATCAAGCTCCTTGTGCACCATGTAGTAGTAGGGAACCTCGAGTATGTCTTCGCCGAAGAGGTCGGTCATAACCTCCCTGGACTTCGGTCCCTGCACCTGCATGGGGCCGACGTCGGGCTCCTTGATCTCCACTTTCAGCCCCATGTTGTAGGCGAGCCCCTGCGCCCAGAGCAACACGTCGCTGTCGGCCAGGGAGAGCCAGAAATGGTTCTCGTCGAGACGCAAGAGCACAGGATCGTTGATGATGCCGCCCTCGGCGTTGGTGATAAAGGCGTACTTGCACTGGCCCACGGCGCACTTGTTCAGGTTACGTGGGGTGAGCATGTTCGTGAACTCGAAGGCGTCGGGACCCGTGATCTCGACCTGCCGCTCGGCCCCCCCGACGTCCCACAGGGTAACGCCTTCTAGGAGCTGCCAGTACTCCTCGACAGGGTCCCTGTAGTAACGTGGGTGGTAGTGGTGGTTGTAGACGCTGTACTTCTGGACCCCATGCCGGCGCGAACCGTAGAAGTACGGGGACTTGAATATCCTCGTGTACTGCAGTATGCCGGGGTCGGGATTAATGTACTCGGCCATAGAACGCTTCTCCTCTCTCGATGTCTCTCGATCTTCGATCGGACAGATACTCCTCTGGGAAAACCCTGGTCCTTCCTTACGTCGTACTTCGCATCACCTACGCTCGCATCCTCTTCATCGCGGGATCGAAGAGCGGTTCCTCGGTTACCGTGGCCGGATAGCGCTCATCGAAGTACTGGATCTCCAGCCTGCTCCCGACCTCGGCGTGCTCAGGCGGAACCCACGCGTACGCGATGCTCTGCCCGAGCGTGTACCCGAAATCCGCGCTCGTTACGTACCCGACCGCCCGGCCATCCACGAATACCGGCTCGTATCCCATCACGACCACATTAGGATCGTCGAGCACCGTGCAGACCAGCCTGCGGCGCGGTCCAGCCTCCTTGCGTTTCGCCAGCGCCTCGCGCCCGATGAAGTCTCCTTTGTCCGCCTTCACCGCGAAGCCGAGGCCGGCCTCATACGGGTCGTGCTCGGTTGTCATGTCCGTGCCCCAGGCACGGTAGCCCTTCTCGATGCGCATGGAGTTGAAGGCGGCACGGCCACCCGCCACGACGCCGTACGGTTGCCCGACGTCCCATAGCAGATCCCACAGCCGCAGTCCCATGTCCGATGTCGTGTAGATCTCCCACCCGAGTTCCCCGACGTACGAAAGCCGAAGGGCCGTCACCGGAACCTCACGCAGATAGGCGTACCTGGCGTTGAAGAACCCGAAGGCTTCGTTTGAGAAATCCTCATCGGATAAGCTCTGCACCACGTCGCGGGCGGAAGGTCCCCAGACTCCGATGCAGCAGGTTCCCGGCGTGATGTCCCGCACCTGCACGGAGCCGTCGGATGGCAGATGGCGTTCCATCCACTCGATGTCCCGAGGGCCGTTGAGTCCAAGCTGGAAGCGTTCGTCTTCCAGGCGGGCGACGGTTATGTCACTTTTCACGCCAGCGGCTTCGTCCAGCAGGAGCGTATACGTCACCTTGCCCGGCGGACGGTCGATCTGGCCTGTGGTTAGATGTTGCAGGAATTCCATCGCGCCCGGCCCTGTGACCTCGGCGCGCTTGAGCGACGTCATGTCGTAGAGGGCGACACGCTCGCGGGTGGCGCGAGCCTCGGCGGCGGCTATCTCGGACCAGTACCGCCCGGCCCACTCACCACGTCCGAGAATATCGTCCTGGCCGTCGAGCAACTTCTGGTTCGCCTCGAACCACTGCGGACGTTCCCACCCTGATGCTTCGAGGAAGTACGCGCCCAGATCCTTCTGCCGTGAATAGTACGGGCTGGTCCGCAGCGGGCGTGGCTCCTCCATCGGCTGCTGGGGGTGGATGATGTCGTAGACCTCGCGGAAGGATTGCGAGGAGCGGGCCAGAATGTAGGCCGGGCTCTTTGCGTATGGCTCGAAGCGGTGAACGTCGGCCCCGGCAAGGTCTATGCTCGGGACGCCGTCGGTTAGCCACTCGGCCATCACTTTGCCCACGCCGATGGCGTGGGTGATCCAGACCGCCTCCGCGATCCAGAACCCCATTGCCTCCTTCGACTCGCCGAGCAACGGCCCACCATCCGGCGTGAAGGAGAACAGCCCGTTCATCGGACGGGCCATCTCGACGTTTTTCAGCGTGGGAATCATCTTCCGCGCCTCCTGCCAGGTCGGCTCGAAGTCCTCCGGCGTGAACTCAAGCACCGACGGGAACTCGCCCTCGCCCCTGTAGTCGCGCCTGATGTCGTCTGCTGAGATGGGCATGGGACGGTGCCTGTAGGCTCCGATGCCGAAGTAATCTTCCCTCTGGCGCATGTACATCGAGAAGTCCTGGTGGCGCAGCATGGGCTGCATGACCTCTCGCGTCTCACCCGCAAGCTCGGCGAGCGGCGTGGTCCACGCGAACTGATGCTGCATCGGCATGAGCGGCACCGTCATGCCAACCATGCGCCCGATGTAAGGTCCCCACATCCCGGCGCAGCTAATTACCAACTCCGTCTCGATGCGTCCCTTGTCCGTCTCCACGGCCCTGACCCTGCCGTTCTTCACCTCGATGCCGGTTACCTCGGTCTCGCCGTAGAACTTCGCGCCGCGTTCGGAGGCCAGCCGTCCCATCGCCTCGCACGCTCTGACGCCCTTGGCTATGCCGTCGGAAGGTACGAAGAAGCCACCCAGGATCTTGTCCGTGTCAAGCAGCGGTATCTTCTCCGCGCACTCATCGGGGGAGATAAGGTGCGACTTCAAACCCCACGAGGCGGCGAGGCCGTGCCTGCGCTTGAGATCAGCCAGCCGCTCGGGTGTCTCCGCAACCTCTATGCCGCCGACCTGGTAGCCACATGGCCGACCGTCCACCTCAAGTTCCATGTAGCGGCCGACACTGTACTTCGCCAGGTCAGTCATCATCTTGGATGGGTTGGTCTGGAACATGAGACCTGGAGCGTGGGAGGTGGACCCGCCAGCCTCGAAGAGCGGTCCCTGATCCAGGACCACCACGTCCCGCCAGCCGAGCCGACTCAAATGCTCGGCCACGCTGCAGCCGACGATGCCGGCACCCACGATCACAACCCCAGCCCTACTCTCCATACACCACCCCCGAAGCCCCCGCCGTACTACGGAAGCCACACGGACATGTTCGAGGTTTGTTGCGCATGGCGAAGTCCTTTCCTATATACGGCACAACTAACACACGACAGGGCGAGAGTCAAGAAGTCGTCGGGGCTGGAATACCGGTGGTCGGTCGGGTGGTTCCGGCCCTGTGGGGAGGTGTCGGCTAGCGGTTGGCTGTTATGAGGCTTATGGCCTCCTGGCGGGTGCGTTGGTCTTTGGCGTAGGTTCCGCGCACAGCGCTGGTGACGGCCATGCTCCCCGGTTTCTGGACGCCCCTGATCGTCATGCACAGGTGGTTGGCTTCGATCACTACTATGGCGCCGAGAGCTCCCAACTCGTTGTGCAACGCGTCGGCGATCTGGGTGGTCAGGCGCTCCTGAAGCTGGGGACGGCGGGCGTAACCCTCCACCAACCGGGCCAACTTGGACAACCCGACCACCTTCCCGTCCGGTATGTAGCCAATGTGGGCCTTGCCAACCATCGGCAGAAGGTGATGTTCACAGAGCGAATGCAGGGTTATGTCCCTGACAAGGACCATCTCGCGGTGGTTTTCCTAGAAGCCCACCTCCAGGTGCCGGACGGGATCCTCTTCCAACCCGGCAAAGAGCATCTCGTAGGCCTCCGCAACCCTGCGGGGCGTACCCCGCAAGCCCTCGCGGTCAGGGTCCTCCCCTATGGCGAGCAATATCTCTTTCACGGCCCGCTCGATGCGGAGCTTATCCATGCGACGTTCCCCGGTTCTTGTATGATGTCTCCTCCATCATCATACTAGAACCCGTACCGCATGACGCATCTTGTTTCGGATAAAGGTACAGCGAGCCGTCGGCATTTCATACCTGCTCCCGGTGAATAGGGGTGCCAACGCGCGGGGCATACGCCTTCTGCGGAATGACGGAGGAGAAGGACATGGCGGGCACCCGCGGCCTCGAAAGCGCGACCGTCCGGACGCCAATGAGCCTGGCTGCGTGTGGGAGCCGGGCTCAGTGGCGTCCTCTGCTTACCCGAATTGGCTAACCGACGCTGCTTCCTATTTGGATACGCTCTGGCTCGGGATGGTCGGCCCCGCCCTTCACGGTGACCTCCAGCAAACCGTTTTCGAAGTCGGCGCTGACCCTGGCGCCGTCTATGCCTTCCGGCAAGGTCATGGTCCGCCGGAAGCGCCCGTAGTAGCGCTCTCGGGCGTAGTAGCTCACGTCCTCCGGTTCTCCCCTGCGCTCCCCGTCGATGGTCAGGACGCCGCCGGCGAGGGAGACCTCCACGTCGTCCCTCTCCACCCCGGCCAGCTCGCAGCGTATCACCAGGTCTTCACCCTTGGCGAATATATCGGCCGTCGGGACCCAGGCGGTCGCGTGGGTCCTGCGCTGGTCTTCAGCCCCGCCGCCCCCCTCGGCGTACTCCCGCATCCTGGTCATCTCGCTCATGTGATCCATGAGCCCCCGAAATGGGTTGCGCGTCCTGCCCATATTTCCTCCTTCTCTGGTCTCGTCCTAGTACGACGGGCGGATGGCCGAAGCCACCCGCCCGTGTTGTGTTACGAGGTCGGTCTGAATCCTGGCTCTTCTAGCCGGGGTAGCCGCGCTGCTCGTCGGGGTTCTCCGCTGACATCTGCTGCGGTGCCGCGGTGCCGGTCGGGCGGGATGCCGCCCTCCCCGGCTCGGGAGTCTCGCGTCCGGGAGTCGCGGTGGGCAACTGCTCGGCGCGCAGTGCTTTCAAAATGGAGAAGCACAGCCCGATCAGGATAAGCACGAAAGGTGCCGCCGACGCGATGGCCACCGACTGAAGAGCTACAAGGGCCGCGTCAACCGAGCCCTGGATGGCCCCGGCCAGCAGGCAGACTGCCGCAGCCGCACCGGTAAAGACGCCCCACACGACGACGTTCCACGCCTTCGGGTGCAGGTTGCCCTTGGAAGAAAGCATGCCCATAACCACCGAGGCCGCGTCGGCCCCGCTGACGAAGAACAGCGCGACCAGGATGATCGCGATCAGGGCCGTAAGCAAGAACAGCGGGAACTGTTGCAGGGTCGCGAACAGCGCCGCCGGCTGGTTGGCCGAGGCGAGCTCCGAGAGGTTCGCCGCGCCCGTGAGCTGCAGGTCAATGGCCGCCCCGCCGAGGACGGAGAACCATACGAAGCTGACGACGCTGGGCGCCAGGATCACGCCCAAGACGAACTCACGGATGGTACGGCCGCGGGAGATCCTGGCTATAAAGACGCCTACGAACGGCGCCCAGCTGATCCACCACGCCCAGTAGAAGATGGTCCAGCCCGAAACAAAGGCCGAGTCGCCGTAGGAGGCCGTCCTGAAGCTCATCGGGATGATGTTGGCCAGGTAGCCGCCGATCGACTCCGTAAAGGTGTTGAGGATAAACACCGTCGGTCCCACGAGGAACAGGAAGAGCAGCAGGAACACGGCCAGCACCATGTTGGTGTTGGCGATCCACTGTATGCCGCGGTGTACCCCGCTGATCGCCGACAGGATGAACGCCAGGGTCAAGACGGCGATCACCACTATGGCCAACCCGACGGCCTCCCGTCCTCCTATCCCGAACACCGCGTTGAGGCCCTGGTTGATCTGCAGGGCGCCCAGGCCCAGCGAGGTGGCCGAGCCGAACAGGGTGGCGAAGATCGCCAGGATGTCGATGGTCTTGCCTATGGGCCCGTAGACCCTGTCGCCCAGCAGCGGGTAGAACGCCGTGCTGACGAGGTTGGGCATCCCCTTGCGGAAAGTAAAGTAGGCGAGCGCCAGCCCCATGATCGCGTAGATCGCCCACGGGTGGAAAGCCCAGTGGAAGTAGGAGTACTCCATCGCGACCTGGGCGGCCCCCTTGGTGTTGGGCTCAGCCAACCCGAACGGGGGGGCACCCATGTGGGTAAGGGGCTCGGCCACGCCGTAGAACATGAGGCCTATTCCCATCCCCGCGCTGAACATCATCGCCACCCACGAGACGGTGCTGAACTCCGGCTGCTCGTCCTGGCCGCCTAGTCGAACTTTCCCGTAGCGGCTGAAGGCCAGGTACAGCGAGAAGGCCAAAAAGCCGAAGGTCGACAATATGAACATCCAGCCGAAGTTCGGCACCAGGAAGCTCCACAGGACAGCATCGAAGACGGCGGCCAGGCTATTTGTGAAGAATATCCCCCATGCTACGAACACCGCCGAGAGAACTGCTGCAATCCAAAATACGGTGCTATCGATCCTCGGACTCTCCGGTCTTTGCTCCACGGATCTCCTTCCTTCGGTACCCTTCGGATTACTGAACCCCAAGCATACACTACACCTAACACCATCGTAGGAAGCTGTAGACAATGTACCGGATAGTGCAACGCGTTTCAACCTCGCCCCGACCGTCAGCGTTTACTCCAGTACGACCGCGGCGTGCGCCCCGACCGGCGCCAATGCTATCCGGGCGTAGCCGTCAACCACATCGAAGTCGAGCGGCTCGCCCCCAGGCGCGAGATACACCCGCCCGACCGTCCTCCCATCTGTCCGGACATCGACGACGAGCCCGGAGGTCGGCCATGACTGGTCCACGTGCTGTACGGGCTGCGTGGTGCGGCGGGGATGGTAGGCGACGAGGTGCAAGATCCGCCGTTCCGGATGGTCGTCGCCCGCAGGCTGCTCGTGCAGCGTGGCCTCCACCCATCCAGGTCCTGATACCTTCAGCTTTGGCCGCGGCAGGAAGCCGCGGATCGCGTTCTTGGCGACCTCCCTGTAGACCCAGTAGTCGTGGTCGCGGTAAGCTCCGAAGAGCGGCGCTGCGAAGTAGAGAACGCCCTCGCCCTCTACTACGAGCGGAGAGTCCAACGGCTCGCCGACCGGCGCCTGGGCGTGGCTCGTGAAGTGCTCCCACGTCCGGTCGAAGAGCGCGCGACGCAGCTCCCCGTGCGCCTCGGCGCCTTCGAGTGGACGAACAAGGTGGGCCCTGTTGTAGAACACGTAGTCGTAGTCTGTGGCTAGCTCGGTCTCGCCAGCAAGCGCCTCGTCGAGCCGCAGGTAACCAGGCACAGTCGGGGCCTGCCTCTCG
This sequence comes from Rubrobacter sp., assembly GCA_036519935.1. GTDB lineage: Bacteria > Actinomycetota > Rubrobacteria > Rubrobacterales > Rubrobacteraceae > Rubrobacter_D. The sequence goes on from DATDKO010000015.1 coordinate 19,650, forward strand.
TAGGCGACAGGAACGCCCTTGATGCCGAACTCGCCCGTCTCTGCGTCGAGGGCGGCCGTACCTCCCAGGATATCACCGTATCCTGTAGAGACGTGGAGCGTCGTCCATCCCCTGTCAAGGGCGACTTGTTTGAGAGAGGACGGATCATGAGGTTTCCGTCCCTGCGGGCTATCACCCAGCCAGGTCCTTCTCACCGGCCATGATCTGTGGTTGACCCGGCCTGTGGATCACGCCAACAATGAGCTTCGTATCTTCCGAGCGAGAGGGGAATCTGTGAGAACTATACTGTGTTACGGGGACTCGAACACCTGGGGCTCGAACCCTGAGACGAGGGAGCGGTTTCCCGAGGACGTGCGCTGGCCGGGGGTGCTCCGGAAGCGGCTTGGTGAGGAATATCGTGTGATCGAGGAGGGCTTGCCCGGCAGGACGACGGTGAGAGATGATCCCATCGAGGGGGTTCACAAGAACGGCAGGACTTACCTGATGGCGTGTCTCGAGTCGCACCGCCCCCTTGACCTCATAACGCTCATGCTGGGGACCAACGACCTAAAGGCGCGCTTCGGCGGCTCCGCCTCGGACATCGCGCAGGGGGCCGCCAGCCTGGCCGACATGATGTTGAGGAGCGGGTGCGGGCGTGATGGCGGCGCGCCTTTTGTGGTTTTAATCTCCCCTCCCGCGGTCGCCACGCTCACCGACATGGCGCAGATGTTCGAGGGAGCGGAGGAGAAATCCAGGCAGTTCTCCGGGCACTACGAGCGCTTCGCCGAGCAGCACGGATGCGAGTTTTTCGACGCCTCCGAGGTCATCGTCTCCAGCGACGTAGACGGCATCCACCTCGACGCTGGCGAGCACAGAAAGCTCGGCGAGGCCGTCGCCGTCCGCATAGGAGAGATCTTCGGATGAGCGGAAGCTTGAAGGCTCTGCTGGTAGGTGGGCCGATGTACGATCCCTACCAGCAGATCCCGAACTACTTTAGTCAGCGGAAGGGCCGGGGTAAGATGTGCCGGCCTTCTTTACTATCTCCATTCACGAAGCTCATAGAAATCAAGAAGCTGAGCATCCGAAGTGCTCTAATTCATCAACTGGCCGCCGTTGACCTCGATGATCTCACCTACCAGGTAGTCAGCCGCCGGAGAGGCGAGGAACGCGACGACCCCGGCGGTCTCCTCGGGGGTGCCTTCGCGTCCCATGGGGATGGTGTTCTTCAGGGTCTCGCGTACGTCGGGGGGTGTGAAGCGGTCGTGGAATGGGGTGGTTATCACGCCAGGGGCGACCCCGTTTACGAGGATGTTCTCGGAGACGAGTTCCTTGGCCATCGCGCGGGTCAGCGTGCTTACGCCGCCCTTGGCCGTGGCGTAGGCGACCGAGCCAGGACCGCCGCCGTTGCGGGCCGCGATCGAGGTCATGTTGATGATCCTGCCACTCCCCTGCCGCCTCATGATCGGCAAAACAGCCCGCGAGACCAGGTAGACGCTCTTCAAATTAACGTCCATTACGCGGTCCCAGAGGTCATCAGTCATCTCGGATAGACTTCTGCGTTCGATCAGGGACCCCGCGTTGTTGACCAGGACGTCAAGCCGTCCGAAACGGTCCTCTATCTCTCCGACCATCCGCCCGACCTCGTCTGCGTCAGAGACGTCTCCCCCTACGAGCGAAGCCTCCCCGCCTGAGGCTTCGATCTCCTCGACCACCTCTCGCGCTTCATCCTCGCTCGCGTTGTAGTGGACCACCACCCGGCGTCCCTGCCCGGCGAGCGCCACGGCGACGGCGCGTCCGATCCCCGTGCTGCTCCCCGTCACCCACGCGACCTCTTCCGAGAAAACCATCCGACCGTTACCTCCCTGTAGCCTTGCTCCTCAACAAAGGATAGAACGTACATCGTGCAAATGAGCTAGATCTGAAGAGAAACGCCTGCTCGGCCCGCTCCGTTCGCGTTCTCGAAGACGCGCACGACACCGGAATCGTCCTCCTCGCCTACATTACCGGCGAAGATGACGTAGGGTAGCCCCGGAAAGGCGCTGTCCTCAGGTAGGATCCAGACGGATATTATCCCCGGGAGCATCTGGCCGGCGACCTCGGCCCGGCGTACGCCGAGACCGCGGGTACCGACATCGCTCCACGTGATGCCTCCCTTGGCCACCACAAATGCCAGAGGCAGTCTCCTGTCCACCTGCTGCATCACCTCCACAAGCGCATCAGAGACCGAGACCCCCATCTCCAGCCCCGTCGTGCCCGCGCCGCTGCGTATGACCTCCCTGCTCGTGTAAACCACGACTTCAGCCTCGACCAGCCCCAGGTTGACCTCCGAAACCACCCTATCCAACTCCCCATCCCGTGCACCCGCGTCGAGCAACCGCGGCACAGACAGCTCGACAGGTCGTACGTCCGAAAGGGCGAGCGCGTGTTCCAACTGGCGCGTGGTCATCTCGACGTGGGAACCAACCAGCACGGGCCCATGCCCCTGCCGCGGGCGATGCCCGTACAATTCCCCCGCACTCAAGGGCCCTTTCTCTGAGATGCCGCCGCGCACCCGCACGAAGGAAGGCCCCGTACGGTAGAGGAAGCGCTTACCCTTCTCCTCCGCGTCGAGCAGGCCGATGACGAAGACCTCGAGGTCGGCGTACGAGGCCGCGTTGACCACGACGGGCCTACCGCCGCTTACGCCGAGAAGGATCTCGGCGACCCGCCCAGGGCCGCCCTCCCTGATATCCGCGAGCCCCACGCTCGCGACCTCAGCAGCCTGTATGCGGCCAGTCGTCTTCTCCTCGACCCACGCGGCGAGGTTCGAGGATGAGTACCCAAAGCTGGCGTCGCCGGCGAACTCCGTCTCTCCCGCTGGCACGAGCCTCTCACTCTGGCGCACCCAGTGGATGCCGTCCACGGTGAGGCGGCCTGCCTCGATGTAGCAAGGGCACAGGACGACGCCGTCGAAGCCTACCCTGAGCGCCTCCCCCAGTGCCTGGGTCTCGGCAGGGTAGTGGCCGCGCAGGGTGGAGTCGCTGCGGCTTACGATGGCGAACTCCTCACCAGCTTGTTCCGCCGCCGACGCGAGGTTGGCCGAGATCTCGCGGTTCATCCTGGCGGCTTCCTCTTCGGGGAAACTGCGCGAGTTGGTAAGGATATAGAACGTGGAGTAGGGCTGCTCCAGCGCCCATCGCAGGTCTTCGACGGACCACGTCGTCAGAACGGGGACGCCGTGGACGGTCTGGGTGCCCGTCGGGTCGTCGTCGAGTACCGCAAGGCGCCTGCCGCTCTCGCTTATCTTGCGCCCGATCCTCTCCAAGGCGTTGGGCACACGCAGTTCGGGCGGCTGCGAGGCCAGGTACTGCCTTGCCTCGACTGGTCCCGGCGGCTCATTCAACGAAGAACGACCCACACTCGCATCGTCTCAGCGTCTAACGAACTTTCCATCAGTGGTTGTGGCGCGGTGTCTTCGAGGCGATACCACGGTACTTTAGCGCGGCTTCGAGCACCCCGCCGCCGTCGAGTTGATCCACGGAGGCGCGGTAGATCTCTTGCCAGGGCGTCTGGCTCTCGGGGAAGTCAGGGATGCCTTCCTCCCGCTTGCGGCGTTCTATCTCCTCGTCGGAGACCAGCATGTCGCAGCGTCCGGCACCCAGGTCGATGCGGATGGCATCCCCCGTCCGCAGCCAGGCCAGTCCGCCGCCTGCGGCGCTCTCCGGTGCGGCGTTCAGAATCGAAGGGCTGTCCGAGGTGCCAGACTGCCTGCCGTCGCCTATGGTTGGCAGGGTGTTGATCCCACGCTTAAGGAGCGAGTCAGGGGGCTGCATGTTGACGACCTCGGCCGAGCCAGGCCATCCGACGGGTCCAGCGCCCCGGATCACCAGAATAGAGCGCTCGTCGATGTCGAGGTCAGGGTCGTTGATACGCTCGTGGTAGTCATCTGAGCCGTCGAAGACGACCGCGCGTCCCTCGAACACGTCCTTGTTGGCGGGATCTCCCAAATAGCGTTCGCGGAACTCGTCTGAGATCACACTGGTCTTCATGATGGCGAAGTCGAATAGGTTGCCGGAGAGGACCCGAAAACCCGCGCGCTCCTGCAGCGGTTCGTCGTCGGGTGTGATCATCTCGCGGTCGACACTCTCTCGCCCGGCGACGCTCTCGGCCAGCGTCCTGCCCGTGACGGTCGTCGTCCCGCCCTCGATCTTGCCAGCCTGCAGAAGCTCGTTGACCACAGCTGGCACACCGCCCGCGCGGTGGAACCTCTCTCCCAGGTACTCGCCAGCCGGCTGCATGTTGACCAGTAAGGGCACGTCGTAGCCGCGTTCCCAATCGGAGGGTTTGATGGACACTCCGGCGTGGCGTGCCATGGCCATGATGTGCGGCTGGGCGTTGGTGGAGCCGCCTATTGCCGTGGTCGCGACGATCGCGTTCAAGAAAGATTCGCGCGTCAGGATCTTCGAAGGACGCAAGTCCTCGTATGCCATCTCTGCGATGCGCTTCCCCGTGTCGTAGGCCATCTGGCCGCGCTCGCGGTAGGGCGCGGGGATGGCCGCGCACCCAGGTAGCGAGAGGCCAAGCACCTCGGCCAGGGCGTTCATTGTCGAGGCCGTGCCCATAGTGTTGCAGTGGCCTGCCGACGGAGCCGAAGCCAGAGCCGTCTCGAAAAACTGTTCCTCGTCGATCTGGCCAGCGGCCAGACGGCGGCGGCTCTTCCAGATGGCTGTGCCCGAACCTACGAGTTCGCCCTCGAAGTAGCCGTCGAGCATAGGACCGCCGGAGAGCACGATGGCGGGGATGTCTACGGTCGAGGCGGCCATTATCGCTGCCGGCGTCGTCTTGTCACAGCCTGTCGTAAGAACCACGGCGTCGATAAAGTAACCGTAGAGGATCTCGACGAGCCCAAGATAGGAGAGGTTACGGTCTAGCGCGGCGGTCGGCCTGCGGCAGTTCTCGTTGATGGGATGCACGGGGAACTCCATCGGGATCCCACCCCCATCGCGTATCCCGTCACGCACACGGACGGCGAGCTCCAGGTGGTGCCTGTTGCAGGGCGAGAGGTCGCTGCCGCTCTGTGCTATGCCGACTACCGGCCTGCCGGAGCGCAGCTCATCCGGTGTGATCCCGTAGTTCATAAAGCGCTCTAGATACAGCGCGCTCTGGTCCCGGCGATGGGGATCGTCGAACCAGTCGCGCGAGCGGAACCGGTGCGTTGCCCGGCCGTTACCTGAAGTCATGGTAGATCTCCTTGTCGGGTCTTCGTCCTACTCATCGCCTTGTGAGACCGGAGGCGTCGCCGTCGAGGTCTTGCCGAGGGCCTGTATGGCAGTCGGGACCATCGTCAGCTCGGGAACGTAGGCATGGGGAGGGAGCGTCGCGAGGAAGAGGCATGCCCTTGCGACGTCTTCGGGTTTGAGCGCGGCGTCGCGGACTTCTTTCGGGGGTGGCTCGGGGCGGTTGTCCAGGATGGGCGTATCCACTATGCCAGGCAGAATCGAGGTGAAGCGCACGCCGTTTACGTGTTCCTCGAAGCCGGCGGCGTGCGCCAGCTCGACCATACCCGCCTTGGAGGCCTGGTAGGCCGGGCCCGAGGCGTCGGGCCACCGTCCCGAGACGCTGCTGATCAGGACGACGAGACCGCCGGATGAGCGAAGGTAGGGCAATGCCGCCCGGATCGCATAGAAAGCGCCGCTAAGGTTTACCGAGATCATGGCGTCCCATCTGTCAGCCGTGAGCTGCTCCAAACGCCGCTCAGGGAAGTTCATCCCGGCGGCGACGACGAGGATGTCTATCCCGTCTGATTTCCCTACTTCTTCGACGGTCCGCCAGACGGCCTCTTTGTCCGAGATGTCGAGCTCGTGCGCCGTGACGTTACGCCCTCCCGCGCCCTCTTCTATCGCCTCGCGGCGACGGGCAGCGGCGTGGACCGTAGCCCCCGCATCGGCGAAGAGGTTGGCCGTGGCGAGCCCGATACCGCTGCTCGCCCCGATGACTAGCGCCGTCTTCCCCGAGAGGTCCGCGCCGTCCATTACTCCCCCGACTCCGCGAGGAAGACTTTGATCTGCGCCGAGGGACCGCGCACCAACTCGGCGAACGCCTCAGGCCCCTCCTCCAGCGGCAGGACGGGCGGCAGCTCCCCGATACCGGCCTTGCCCTCGACGAGCCATTCGAGTGCCTGCTCGTAGTCCTCCGGCGTGTACGCATACGAGCCCTGCAGATCGAGTTGACCCCGCACGACGTCGTGGAACCCGAGGGTCGTGTCGTCGTCGTGCAACCCTACGTACACGACCCGCCCGCCGGGCCGCAGGAGATCGAGGGCCATCCGCCGCGTGACCTCGGCGCCAACGGCGTCGATGACGAGGTCGGCACCGAGGCCTTCCGTGGGATCCTCCAGCGCCTCGCGCGCCTCCTCACCGGACTCGTGGACCGCGCCCGCTCCGAGGGCGAGCGCCTGCTCGCGACGCGCTTCTACCGGCTCGACAGCGTGGACTTCGGGGATTCCGTCCAGGACCGCGGCCTGCAGGCACATAAGGCCTATGGTGCCTGCCCCGATCACCACGGTGTGCTCCACGGGACCGTCAGCGAGCCCGAGCCTCGCGGCGTGGACACCGTTGGCGAGAGGCTCGGCGAGGGCGCCCGTGCGCGCCTCGACGCCATCGGGGAGCGGGTATACGTTCGCCGCGGGCGCGAGCGTGTATTCGGCGAAGCCGCCAGGGGAGTGAATGCCGACGAGCCTGCGATTCGGACATAGATTGGTAAGCCCTGCCAGGCACAGGCGGCACGTCCCGTCGGAGGAGAGCGGGTTCACGGCCACGAGGCGGCCGAAGAGATCTTCGTCGGCCCCTTCGCCGACCTCCGTGACGGTGCCGGCGAACTCGTGGCCCATCACGAGGGGCGGGGTACGGTTGCCCATCCTGCCGAGGTAGCCTTCGATCTCCGAGCCGCAGATCCCCGCTGCCGTAGGGCGAACAACGACGGTCCCAGGCTCGATTTCCGGCTCGGGCACCTCCTCGACGGACATCTCCTCAGGCCCGTGCCACACGATCCCCTTCATACTTCCACCTTCCCGTTTGCGAGCATCCCAGATAATCTATCTTACTCCTGAGCTCGTTGCGCTGCGATCAGGGCCGCACGAGCGCGACGGCCCTAACGGGCGAGCCCGAGCCGCCTCGGATCTTTAACGGCAACGCGAGAAAGAGGCAGAACGGCGGCAAACGGTCCAAGTTTTTCAGGTTCTCGACGATGTACACCTCACTGCCAAGCACCGCGTAGTGGGCCGGGTTCTCCGTAGAAACGGCGGCGTCTATCGCGAGCGTATCGCACCCGACGAGCGAGACGCCCTTCCCGACCAGGTACTCGGCAGCCTCGCCGGAGAGGCCGGGCCAGTCCTCGAGAAAGCGGCGTCCCTCAGGGCCTGTCGCCCACCTGCAGTCCCATCCGTAGCGGATCAAAACCCTGTCTCCCGCTTCGATAGGACCATGCTCCTCCTCCCATGCCTCGATGCGCCCGACCTTCAGCAGGTCGTCCGCCCCGAGGTCCGTGGCCTCGATGGTCGCCGCGCGTCCCGCGAGGCGGTCGAGGGGGATCTCATCCGTCCCGTAATGGGCTGGACCCTCGGAGATAAAATGAAGCGGCGCGTCCATGTGGGTGCCCGTATGTTCGCTCATCGAGAGGCCAAAGTGACGGGCGGCGTCACCGTATTCATACGACTCGTAGAGGGCCTTGCCGAAGCGGGCGTGCGTAGGGTAGGCGGGGATATCCTCCTCCAGGGTGTGGGAGAGGTCGACCCACTCGTATCCGTCGAACGGCGAAGTCACTCCTTCGGGCTGTACCGGTCGGGGTCCTGGAAGACGTCTATGACACAGGTCCCGGCTTCGAGGATGGCTGAGTGCTCGGCACCGCCTGGAATGTCGTAAGTCTCGCCGGGCTCGTAGGTCGCCGGCTCGCCGTCTATGGTCAGGTGGAGCAGACCGCTCACGACTATGCCCCACTGAGCGCCGTGGGAGTGGGGAGGGACCTCGAACCTCTCCGCGGCCCTGAAGAAGACCGCCTGGCCGTCGGGGCCTGAGATCATACGCCCCTCCAAACCCTCGAAGGGCGTGTCTACTTGCGGGAGGTCCTGGATCCAAAGCGCATAAGGGTTCAAAGCGGCTCCTTTCCCTGCGAGCGGCGCGTTTGCGCCGCCGGTCAGGGCGTCATTATACTGACCGTTTCTACTATCCGGGGGTGAGATGGAGCGCCTGAGAGGGAAGAGGACCATAGTAACGGGCGCGGGCTCCGGCATCGGCCGTGCCATCGCCCTCAGGTTCGCCGAGGAGGGAGCCCGCGTAGTCATCTCGGACGTGGACGGGGAGGCGGCCGCGCGCGTGGCGTCCGAAGCAGGAGGCGAAGCTAATGGCGAGGCCCTCGTCCGCAAGACAGACGTCACCGACTCTAGCGAGGTCGAGGCGCTGGTGGAGACCTCGGTCGAAGAGTGGGGCGGCCTCGACGTTATGGTCAACAACGCAGGGATAGGCGTTGCCGGCACCACCACAGATACCCAGGAAGAGGACTACGAGAAGGTGATGGATGTGTGCCTCAGGGGCACGTTCCTCGGGATGAAGCACGCCATCCCAGCCATCAGGGATTCGGGGGGCGGGTCGGTTATCAACTTGTCTTCGGTGGCAGCGCTCGTCGGGATAGCCGACAGGGCCGTCTACAGCGCCGCGAAGGGCGCGATCCTCGCCATCACCCGCGCCGCCGCCATCGACCACGTAGAAGAAGGCGTAAGGGTCAACTGCATCGCGCCAGGCACTGTAGATACGCCCTGGATCGGCCGCATCACCGCGGGCTACGACGATCCCGAAGAGGCACGCCGGAACATGCAAGCGCGCCAGCCACATGGCAGGTTGGTCACGCCGGAGGAGATCGCCGCGATGGCGGCCTACCTCGCCTCAGACGAATCGGCATCAGTAATCGGGGCGTGCATGGTCGTGGACGGGGGCGTGACGGCCAGGTGAGCGAGGTCCACAGGCACACGGTCGAGTCCGGCTACGACCAGATGGCCGAACAGTATCTCGCTACCAAAGATCCTGAAGATCCGTTGGCGCTCGCGGCCCTGGAGGATCTTGCTACCCTCCTGCCACCGGAAGCCGCCGTGCTCGACCTCGGCTGCGGCGCGGGTGTGCCGGTGACACGCTGGCTCGCCGACAGAGGATTCGTCCTTACAGGTATCGACGTCTCGGCAAGACAACTGGAGCTAGCCCGGAGAAACGTTCCCGGAGGCACCTTCCTGAAAGCGGACATGACCGAGGTGGTTTTTGCGCCAGAGAGCTTCGATGCCGCGGTCGCCTTCCACTCCATCATCCACATTCCACGGGCCGAACATCCCGCGCTTCTGGGGAGCATTCACCGCTGGCTCAAGCCGGGAGGCGCTCTCCTAGCGACCATGACCGTAACGGACTACGAGGGCCGCGAAGAGGACTGGGAAGGATGGGGGGCGCCGATGGTGTGGAGCCACTACGGCCGGAGTGCCAACGTGGCGATGCTGCGCGAGGCCGGCTTCGAGATCCGATACGCCGAACCGCGGACGAGTAAGGGTACCGGAGACGACGAGACCTGGCTCTGGGTCCTTGCCCGCAAGAGTTCGAGAGAAGACTCGACGTGACCACCATAACGGGCGTAGTAGCCCGCGACATCCGTTTCCCGACGTCGCTGGACCTCTCCGGCTCCGACGCCATGAACGAGGCGCCCGACTACTCGGCCGCCTACGTCGTGCTCGAGACGGACGGTGGACTCGAGGGCCACGGCTTCACCTTTACCATCGGGCGCGGCAACGAGCTTTGTGTCGCCGCGATCAGAGCGCTCGCGCCGCTCGTCGAGGGGAGAACCCTCGAGTCGTTCACCCGCGACATGGGCGCTTTCTGGCGGCACGTCACGGGAGACAGCCAGCTCAGGTGGGTCGGGCCTGAGAAGGGTGTGATCCACCTCGCCACGGCCGCAATCGTCAATGCCGTCTGGGACCTCTACGCGAAGGCCGAACACAAGCCCCTCTGGAAGCTCCTCTCGGACATGAGCCCAGAAGAGCTTATCTCTTGCATAGACTTCCGCTACATAACCGACGCGATCACACGTGAGGAAGCACTCGAGATCCTGCGCCGAAACGAAGCGTCGAAGCCGGACCGTGAGGCCGAGATGCTGGAGGATGGTTTCCCTGCCTACACCACGTCCGCCGGGTGGCTCGGGTATTCGGACGAGAGGCTGCGCTCGCTCGTACGCGAGGCGGTCGGTAAGGGCTGGACGCACTTCAAGATGAAAGTCGGCGGGGACATCGAGGACGACGTGCGGCGGGCCGCTCTGATCCGGGATGAGATCGGACCCGACCGCAGGCTGATGATGGACGCAAACCAGGTCTGGGACGTGGACCAGGCCATAGAGAATATGGAGCGCCTGAAAAGATTCGATCCGTGGTGGATCGAGGAGCCTACGAGCCCCGACGACGTCCTCGGCCACGCGCGCATTGCGGAGGCCGTCTCCCCCGTCGGCGTCGCCACGGGCGAGCACTGTCAGAACCGCGTCCTTTTCAAGCAGCTCTTACAGGCTGGTGCCATCTCGTTCTGCCAGATAGACGCCTGCCGCCTCGGCGGCGTCAACGAGGTCATCGCCGTGCTCCTGATGGCGGCGAAGTTCGGCGTTCCGGTCTGCCCGCATGCAGGCGGTGTCGGACTGTGCGAGTACGTCCAGCACCTCTCCATCTTCGACTACATCTGTGTCGGAGCCTCGCTCGAGGACCGAATCCTGGAGTATGTAGATCACCTCCACGAGCACTTCGTTGATTCAGTGGAGATCCAGGCCGGCCGCTACGTTCCGTCACACGCCCCCGGCTACTCAGCCGAGATGAAACCCGAGTCCCTGAACGAGTTCGAGTTCCCCTCAGGAGGCGCCTGGGCCACGGAAGAGAGGAGCATCCGATGAACGGGAGAGTTGCAGCGGTACTCGGGGCCGGCCCAGGACTAGGGGCCGCAATCGCACGCCGCTTCGCTGGCGAAGGTTTCGCGGTCGCGATGATGGCCCGCCGGGAAGAGAGCCTCGCGGAGATACGGCAG
>DATDKO010000016.1:0-27336 GCA_036519935.1 Rubrobacter sp.
GAGCGAGAAAGGAGGCACGGTCATGGAGCCGATTGAAGCGGCGGACTTGGACGACGTGGTCATCCAGAAATTAGACATTGGTCTCCGTGGCAGGATATTGCGTGCGGGTGATTCGGATTATGATGTGGCCCGGCAGCATTACAACGCGCTTATCAACAAACACCCAGGACTGATCGTTCAATGTGCCGGAGTTGCCGACGTCATCGATGCCGTCAACTTTGCCCGCACGCATCGCGTGCTTGTGGCTGTCCGCGGCGGTGGCCACAATGTTGCGGGGAGAGCGCTTGTCGACGGCGGCATGGTCATTGACCTCACCCCCATGAAAGGTATTCGCGTCGATCCGGCACGGCGCACCATAAGGGCTCAGGGAGGGGTGACGTGGGGCGAGTTTGACCGTGAGACCTGCGTCTTCGGCCTGGCAACCACGGGGGGCTTGGTCTCCACGACCGGAATCGCGGGATTTACACTCGGTGGCGGACTCGGCTGGCTGATGCGAAAGTACGGGTTGGCTTGTGATAACCTCCTCTCCGTCGATCTGGTCACGGCTGACGGCCACTTCATGACGGTCAGTGCCGACGAGCACCCAGACCTCTTCTGGGGATTGCGAGGCGCTGGCCCCAACTTCGGGGTCGCCACCTCCTTCGAATTCGGTCTCCACCCGGTTGGACCCATGCTGGCAGGCCGGCTGGTCTATCCGCTTGCTCAGGCAAGAGAGGTTTTCCACGTCTTCCATGAGATTACCCAGACGGCCCCTGATGAACTTACTGCGACCTGTGTCCTGCGGACGTTGCCGGATGGCGCACCTGTGGCCGCCGTCACTCTCTGCTACAACGGCCCCATCGACATGGGAGAAGCGGTCGTGGAGCCATTGAGACGGGTAGGTCAACCTATTGACGATCTTATCCACCCCATGACCTACCTGGAAGTACAGTCGCTCATCGATCCCCTCTTCCCGCCTGGACTCTGCCAGTACTGGAAGTCCAACTTCCTCCAGGAACTCAGCGATGAGGCCATCGACACGATCATCGAACACTTCGCTAGCGTGTCCTCCCCCTTGACCCTTGTGATCCTTGACCAACTGGGCGGGGCAGTGGGCCGCGTGGGAGCCGACGAGACCGCCTTCGGGTACCGAGAGGCAGCCCACGACTTCCTCATCACCTCGCTCTGGAGGGACCCGATGGAATCAGAGCGGCACATCCTGTGGACACGTGAACTTTGGGAAGCGATGCAACCCTTCTCCACCGGACTGACGTATGTCAATTACCTCGATGAGGGCAGACCTGGCAGTGCGGCCTACGGTGCTGCCAAGTACGAGCGGCTGGCCGCACTCAAGGACCGCTACGACCCGACGAATCTGTTCCGTATGAATGTGAACATCCAGCCGACGGCGTGATACCCTGCTTCACCCACTGCAGAATCCGCTGCAAGCAGTAGAATCTGCTCACAACCGTCTTCCAGGAACTATAGCGTCGGGAAGCACACGCCAGGGGACTCCGGTCCGAACCATCCAGAGCATCCCGTTCACGATACGGCGAGGATCGGCGTAGGGCGGCCTCTTTGGGCTTCCTTTGGGACAGGTGTGGCTCCAAACGTTCCTGCAGCATGGTCTTGCAAACAGTCCCTATTTGCCGAAGGTGCTCTTGCGGCCGCCGGGCCACCAGTTCCAGTCTCCGAGGATGCGCATGGTGGCCGGAACGAGCAGAATGCGGATGATCGTCGCGTCTACGAAAACGGCTACGGCGAGGCCCAGGCCAATCGCTTTGGTAATGATGACGCTGCTAAAGGCAAAGGCACCGGTCACGACGATAATAATGGCGGCGGCTGACGTAATGATACCGGCGGTGGATACCAGACCCTTTGCGACGCTGGCGGTGTTGGATTCGCCGTTTTCGTAGGCCTCCCTGATGCGGGAGAGGAGAAACACCTCATAGTCCATCGAGACGCCGAAGATCGTACAAAAAATCAGGATCGGGAGGGTGGCATCCACGAAGCCCAGCGGCGTAAAGTTCAGCAACTTCGAGAGGTTACCATCCTGAAACACAAAGACCATCGCGCCGAAGCTCGCCGTCAGGCTAAGGATATTTACCGCGACCGCTTTCAACGGGATGAACACGGAGCGAAAAGTGTAGAGCAGGACCAGGTAGGTTACCCCAAGAACGAACGCCGCCGCGTAGGGCGCCTTGCCGTACACGCTGGAGATAAAGTCCTTCTGTCCAGCAGAGAGGCCGCCCACGAGGAAGCTTACGCCCTCAGGTGGCTCGATCGAGCGCACGTCGCCTACGGCATCGCGGGCGGCCGCGACGTAGGGGCTGGCCTCGGTGACGCTCCGCAGCAGCGTGAGATCCTCCGCCACGAAATCGTCTTTCGCATCCTGTAGCTCCTCTGATTCACGGGCTTCGGGTAGTTTCAGGTAGTTGGCGACGCCCTGGCCTGTGATCTCTCCGTTGGCGGAGATACCATCAGGCAGGTTCGGAACCTGCTCATCTATGCGCTGCTGCACTTCCGACTCTACATCGGACCGTATCTGTTCTCTGGTTCCGGCCTCTTCCAGACGTTTCTTGACTTCCGGCGTTACCTCGGACCGTATCTGCTCTTCGGTCCCCGGCGGCAAGGTTCCCTGATCGGCTTCCAGTTGTGAGGTTTGCTCGTCTACCGCCTCTTGGACCTGTTCCTGCTCGAGCTGGTTGTACCGCTCTTCTACCAGTGCGTCTGTTCTACCTCGCGCTTCGGCCTCTGCCTCTTTGCGGGCTTCGGATACCCCTACTGCGTACTCGCGGGCGGCGGTTTCGCCGATAGTGTAGATGCTCTCGACGCTCCGTACACCATCGGTTTCTCGTACGCTCTCGCCGAGTTGCTTGATGTCTTCCAGGCCCTCGGCGCTAAGTGGACCCTCCGGCACGGTGGCGACGATCTGCATCGGAGAAAGGCTGGCGTAGTCGAACTCCTGCTTGAGGATGTCGTCGCCGGCACGGGATTCGTACTCGTCGGGCAGGACGCTCGCCTCGGGGATGCCGATCTTCATGTGGGTTACCGGGTAGAGCAGGGCGGAGAGTATTGCTCCCACGATCAGGATAACAACCACCGGATGCTGCATAACGGCCTCTGCGCTCCTGCCCCAGAAACCAGCCCCTATCGCACCCCGGTTCCTCCGCACCGCGAGCGCGTTCACCTTGTGTCCGAGGACACCCAGGACCGCTGGCAGCAGTGTCAAAGCCGCGCAGACAGACACGAACACCACGACGACGCCAGCGACCCCTATAGAGCGGATAAACATAAACGGGAAAAAGAGCAATCCTGAAAGCCCGATCAAAACCGCCAGCCCCGAGAAGAAGATGGACCTGCCTGCCGTTGCCATCGTTCTCGACACCGCCTCTGGAATCGGGTAGTTCTCTAGCTCTTCCCGGAAGCGGCTCACGGCGAAGAGCGCGTAGTCGATACCGAGCCCGAGCCCGAGCATGGTGGCGATGCTCAGCACGTAGACCGACATGTCGTAGACGCCGGCCAAAAAGTAGAGCGCCGCCAGGGCCGCAAGGACGCTAACACCCCCGATCAGGACCGGGATCCCGGCCGCCACCAGCGTCCCGAAGGCGATCACCAGGATAACCAGCGCCACCGGGAACGCATACTTCTCGGCCCGCCTGATGTCCTCGGTGCTGGCGTTCGTTATGTCCAGGTAGACGGCAGAAGGTCCAGTTACGTAGGTCGTCAGTTCATCGGAGCGCACCTTCCGGCGGACCTCGTCTACCAGGCTCTGCGTTTCGGCCACAGAGACGTCGAATCCGACAAGGGCGTAGGTCTTATTACCGTCATCTGACAAGAAACGCTGATCCTTGGTATCGGCGTAGGTGGTTACGGAACGAATTTTCTCCATGTTGCGGAGTGGTTCGAGCGCCTCATCTTCGGCTTTCTGATACTCCTCGCTTCTTGCGGAAAGGCTATCGCTCTCAAAGACTATAGCGAGGGTCGCCCGAGGGAGACCGAACTCCTCGACCATGAGGTCTTTCGCCAGCTCTGAGTCCCTACCCGAACCCTCGAACCCACCACCCTTTAGCTGGCCGCCTAGCTTCGGCGCGAAAAATGCCGCCGTCACCAAGACCACGCCCCAGAACAACAGGATCGGCCATCGGCGGCGGTAGGCAAACGGGCCCAGGCGCGCGAACAGGTTCAATGGAGCCTACCCTTGGCACGAGTCTTATTCATGTCTCTATAGTAACCGACGCCCCTTTCGTGATCAGGAAGCGATGTGACCTTCGATCTCTCCCACAGTCATCGCGCCGTCGATCCGATTGCCGCCAGAGCGTAGTGGCGATGGCTCTTGAAGATCTCGTCCCGGAGTCGTCGACTTAGCTCCTACGGTCGGTAATGCCTCGCCGAAGCGTCGCCCTGGACTAGCTATTGAATACCATTTGGGCTGGTAAGCTCGAATCTCTCAATGTAAGGGGCGAAGCGCTCCGATATTGCTTTTCCCGTTTGTCCGAAGGTCTCCGGAGCATACAGATGTGCCCCGTGCTTGCCTCTCCCGTTCTGCTGCAAGTAGCAGTTCAGGCGCTCCGCGAACTCTTCCGACCAGGCAAGTTCGTAATGGTCGTAGATGTCTCTGACGGTGCCGATGGGATCGGCAACGAGCCGATCGTAGTACACATCGAACACGGCGCCAGGGTGGGCGTCTCGGGCCACCAGGTTGCGCGCTATCTGATGCTCGTGGAAGCTTAGAATCGCTTCGGTCATCCTGCGCATGTCGAGGCGCTCGGTCATCATGCTGTGTAGCGAATAGAAGAGGCTGATGAGGCTTGCAGAGGTTTCTACCGGGTTGCGATGTGTCTGGATCAGGAGGGAACTGGGCACCGTTTGTAACAGGGCATCGACGGCGCCAGTGTGGGTGGAAGATTTGAGCACTAGACGTCGCGTCGGATCTGCCGCCTGCAACACCTGGAGAAGTAGACGGTATTCGTAGTAGGCCTGCAGACGGTCCTGGTTCTTGTACCACTCCAGGTAGCCGTATACCGGCGCGAACGCCCAGAAGAGGGGGCTGAGGAAGGTAGTTGCTAGCAGCCAGATGCACTCTTCGGGGGTGTCTACTCGGGTATAGTGTTTGCGGTCGAAGTCAGGTACCACCTTTTGACGCCTATTTAGCTTCTTCTGAAAAATCTGGCGGCGACGATCGGACTGTTCCTCAGAGTCAGGGCCGGGCAGAGGACGCGCCAGTTCCCACCACGGCACGGCACGGTGTGCGGGATCCATAGCCAGCAGCCGGTGCAGGAAGGTGGTTCCTGAACGGGGTAGGCCGAGCACGATGATTGGGGGCTTCAGCGGCTTGCGGAAAGTCTCGGGAGTCTGTTTGTAAGCTTCGATCAGAAGTAGCCGATTGATAAGGCTGCCGACGATAGCTTCCCGGAAGGCTACCTGACCGGAGAGGTGCAGCGCGGCGTCGTTCTCTACGGACTCGAGTAGCCGTAAGAGGCCCTCTCGATGATAGGAATCTCCGAATTCGGTCAGGCCAGTCTCTTTCACCGCCGCCTGTAGCAACGCTTCCTCGTCCAACGCGACGACAGGCAGCCGGGCAGCCCCAAGAAGATTACCCACCGTGTTTATAGCGCGAAGTCGCAATGGTAAAGACGGCCGTGGTTCTATCACGAAAACCCCTCCTTGTATTCTCAGAAGGAATTATAAGCCGCTGTCAAAATAGATCTTGGCCGTCGCTGCGAACACGCAGTCGGCCACTGTGTTATGAACGAGTCGTACTTGGCATTCGAAGGGCTTTCCGACCCCGAGGTTTTGGACGTGGCTGCCGCGGAAGTTCGACCGATCCTGCGGTGATGACAGTAATACGCAGGGGTGGCGTTGGTATAGTCACCCCTCACATGAGCTGTACCGGCGGAGGAGGCGCTTGGCCGCTGGTCCGCCCGGGTGGTAGCCTTCCCAGTACCCCGGCTCCACTCGCATCCGGCGGTCGACGGCGGAGAGCAACTCAGAGCGCTCTCCTTCCGCCACCAGTTCCTTCTCGATCGCGGCGAGCGCGAACAGCGCCTCCCGCATCGAGAAGGTGAGCGCAGGGCCAACTTTGAGTATGGCCCAGTGATCCTCTGCGAGCGCCCTGAGGTTGGCCCGCGTCTGGTAGTCCGTGGAGTGGGCTTCGAAGACCAGTCGCCCGCGATCGTCGAGCACCCGTCGAAGCTCTCCGGTCGCGGATCTCTCGTAATCGATCACCCGCTCGAGGTCGAACTCCACACCAGGCTGCACGACCAGAGCAATTACCCGATTCCAAGCGACCTCAAGATCCTCAGCATAGAAAGCGTTCTCATGGGCCGCCAGCGTGGCGCGTGGCGCATCGGCGGAGGTCGGGGTGAGTATCTCGAGGGTTTCATGAGCTCCGCCTGGCACAGGCACCTCTGTCCCCACGACATAGACAAGGTTATCGGCGAGCGCCCGAGCGCGGGCTGACGCTTCCTGCTCGGCTCTGCTAGCGAGTGTCGCGGCCCGTCTGGCAACCACGCTGTCGTCCAGCGGACTCGTCTCGTCTGCGCAGGGCATGCTGCAGTCGAGATGAAGCTTGGTGAATCCAGCAGCGACGTAGGATGCAACAAGATCACCTGCGTAGGCCAGCGCTTCCTCATCCGGACGTTCCTGCCAGCGGTTGGGACCGAGGTGGTCGCCGCCCAGGACGATGCGATTTTCAGGTAATCTATGCCGTCTCGCCAGGTCCAATACGAGCCTCCGAAAAATACAACGAAAATCAGGTATGCGTAAGATTGCGTTTCACCGCAAGCGCAAGAACGTAGAACTGACCGTAGCCGACTGCAGGCCGAGTACATGATGATCGAAGGAGATCAGTGATGTACGGGGACGTCCTGATAGTGCGGGTTGATCTCGGCGGCTTCTCGTAAGAACCGTGCGCCCTCGTCAGCCCGGCCAGGTGAACACTTGCGGCCTGGAAGAACAAGTCAGAGTTGGGGGTCTGATCCCCACTTCACTTCTATCGCACCGAGTCGGGCCGCCGAGGACCGTAGCGTAAGGAGGGTGATGTCATCCTCCTGCTCCCAACCCTCCCCGGTGAAGGAGTAGAGCTCCTCCAGGATGACGTCACCCAGGGATCTCCCTTCATCATGTTCAAGGATGAGCCGGTGGAGCCTCGGAGAGCCGAACATCTCGCGGTTCGGGTTGTGGGCCTCCACCAGCCCGTCGCTGTAGAACAGGATGCCGTCCCCCTCTCGCAGGAGGTTCCGACCCTCTTCGTAGCTTACGCCGGACATCAGGCCCAGGGGCATTCCCCTCGCCCTGAGCTGCTCAGCATGGTCACCACGCCGCAAGTAAGGCAGGTCATGCCCGGCGTTTGCGTAACTGAGGCTTCCGCTCTCCGGATCCAGGAGAGCGTAGAAGCAGGTGACAAACATATTGGGTGGGATACGGACAGTCAAAGCCTCGTTGACCCGCCTGAGTACCTCGCCAGGCGAGTTCGAAGACTGGGCGACGGCCCGCAGCATGCCGCATGTCGTGGCCATGACCAGGGCTGCAGGCATGCCCTTGCCTGTAGCGTCCCCTACCACGAGGCCCATGTGGCCCCCTTCCAGCTCGAAGAAGTCGTAGAAGTCGCCGCCTACCTCGCGTGCAGGCTGGTAATGGGGTGAGATCTCCCAGCCCTCCAGGGTGGGCGCTTCGTTGGGGAGAGAGGCTTGTTGGATGCGGCGCGCCACCAGTAGCTCTTGCTCGACGTGCTCGCGTTCGCGTATCTCTTGCTCCAGGCGCTGTTGGGTCAACCCCAGGATTCCGCTCCCCTCGCTCCACTCCTCGGCGATCTTGCCTCCCGCTATCCGATGGATGACGATGCCCGTCGCCTCGTACTCCTCCCCGGTCGGAGCTATGCCTACAAAGTCCCCCCGGTCGTGGACGCGCCTTATGGTGAGACGGCTCACCACCTTATCGTCCGTTGCCACCTGGTCTTCGATGATGTAGCGGAGCTCGGAGAAGGCGCCGTGATCCTCGGCTACCGACCTTTTGTAACCCTCGCGGTCCGGGTCTTCACTGGGAAGCAGGCTGCGGTCCACGAAGGAGAGGCGAGGTCTCCGATAGTCTCCGCTTTATAGGGCGGGCATGAGGTTTGTGCACGACGAGCCATCGGCTCTTCTACAAACAAAAAGCTGACGAGCTGAAGTGCTGACTAGCTTACCAGCGCGGGTAGAGGAACGGTTGGCCCTTCCTCTACCCGCGCTAGCGGCCCGCCCGACGTCCCGACTTCCGCGAGCGCCTGTTCTTCTTCGAGCCGGCGTCCATGCGCACTATCTTGGGCGAAAACTCACCGACGGCCTCCACCAGGTCGGCCTGCGCGGCCATCACCTCATCGACATCCTTGTAGGCGGCGGGCGCCTCGTCGAGGGCGCCTCCTAGGAGGCTGATTCCCTTCTCCC
The DNA here is from genome assembly GCA_036519935.1 of Rubrobacter sp. Classification (GTDB taxonomy): domain Bacteria; phylum Actinomycetota; class Rubrobacteria; order Rubrobacterales; family Rubrobacteraceae; genus Rubrobacter_D. The sequence goes on from DATDKO010000016.1 coordinate 8,403, forward strand.
GCAGGTCGTCCCTCCAGGCAGAGCCGTCGAGCTCCTTGAAAGCCCGCGTACGGCTCATGCGCCGGCCAGCCCCGTGGGAGGCACTGTTCACCGAATCCTCGACGCCGAGGCCGAGTGTGAGGTAGCCAGGGTCGGCCATCGTTCCAGGCACGATCCCCAGCACGCCCGTCCCTGCGGGGGTGGCGCCCTTGCGGTGCACGATCATCTCCTCCCCGCGCCACTGCTCGGTGAAGGCGAAGTTGTGGTGGTGCTCTGTGACGAACGCTGCCTCGGCCCCGATCCTACGTGCAATGCGATCGTGGATCACCGCGTGGTTCGCCGCGGCGAAGCAGCCAGCCAGGCCCATCGAGAGCCAGTATTCCTGCCCTTCCTCCGAAGACAACTCCAGCCATGCCAGTTTCTTGGCCTCCCCTTCCAGGCCGGAGCGACGCTCCTCGGCAATCTTCGAGTAGCGGGTGGCGATCTTGTTTCCCACGCCCCTGCTCCCGGAGTGGGAGAGAAGCGCCAGGTACGAGCGCCCGCGTTCCAGCGGCGCGAGAACCCGCGCCTTCTCGACCTCCAGATCCTCGGGCACGGTGAAGGCCCCGAACTCGACGAAATGATTCCCTGACCCGGACGTGCCAACCTGTACACGCGCCGTGTCCTTGAGGCCCCGTAGGAAGCGGGTAGCCCCCCAAGCGGGGTCGTCGAGAACCTCGTGGGAAGAGTGCCCGTCGTGGCGTACGCCAGCGCCGAAGAACGTCTCCTCCTCGAGGGCGCGCATGAGGTCATTCTTCTTCTGGCCGAGCACGTGGGAGGAGAGCTCGAAGACGCTGAGACGAAGTCTGCACGCGATGTCCAAGCCTACGGCCCAGGGGATCACAGCCTCACGCACGGCGAGCACACCTCCTATGGGCAGCCCGTAGCCAACGTGGGCGTCGGCCATTAGGGCGCCGCCGGCGGCTACCGGTAGCCTGAGAGCCGTCTCCATCTGGAGCCTGGCTGCATCATCCACGCGTGCCTCCCCCCACATGTGATAGGGGAGGGGCTCGGCGCGCAGCTCTTCATCGGAGGCGCTGGCCTCATCCGCCCCGATCCGTACCCACTCGCGGGCGAGCTCGGCCACGGGCCCCTCGGACTCGCGCTCCAGCGCGTCACCAGGGTCCTGCCTGATGTCCTCTAGCTCTGCGAGTACTTCCTCCCTTAAGAGGCCGCGGGATTCCAGGGCGCGGGCGGTCTCCAGACCGAGCCCGATCACCTTCCCTGCCGGCCATCCAAGCGCCAGTATGTCCTTTCCGTTCAGCACATCTCCTCCCATCTCGGGATAGTAGTGGAATAAGCCGAATAGCCCAGGGGTGTGCCGTATGGAGCGGACGCAAATATCACATCCTGAGGAAAGCTGCGGAACCTGGGATCGACCCAGGGCAGACTCGAACTGCCGCCGGGGTTCAGGGAACCCCCGCTCTTCTCGCTTGAACTACGGGTCTGAATAGAGGCGGGTCCGGGAGGGTTCGAACCCCCAGCCTGCCGGGTAGAAGCCGGACGCTCTGTCCGCTTGAGCTACGGACCCTGGAGTGTAGGATGTGAGCCGAACCCGATCCAAGGGAGACCGACCGGGCTCGAACCGGCACGTACCCGGGCCACAACCGGGCGCTCTGTCCAGTTAAGCTACGGCCTCCACGCTTGCCGGTGAAGGGTTCCACACCGTTGGCTCCACAGCGGCTCCAGCAGGTTTCGAGCCTGCGACCTCCGGCGTTTCAGACCGGCGCTCTTACCACCTGAGCTACAGAGCCATCGAGTCACGCGAAGCTGCCCCTGTCTATCTGGTCTCGCATAGCCGGATCTTTTGACCTCGGCGCACGCATCCCTGGCTAGTGGACCAGGCGGGACTAGAACCCGCAACCTTCAGCTTATGAGGCTGATGAGCTGCCAATTGCTCCACTCCGCAGCTCCGGCGGCAGGACTCGAACCTGCGACATGCGCCGTAACAGGACGCCGATCTCCCCGCTGAACTACACTGGAATGATCCCCGGCCAGGACGGACCCGACCAGGGGCTACTACTGAATCTTGTGGGCTATCCGGTTTTCAAAGGCCGTAGGGGACCAAGCCCCATAGACCGCCAAACGCGTCCCTCTCGGCCGCGCAAGGGGTAGTATAACGAAACTGGACCATTTGTAAACCATTTGAGGACCAAATTTCTACTAAAAGTTGTCCATTGATGGACCGATCCTGTAGAATACGGGTGTTGCCAGGGCGACGTTACGGCGGGACCCTGGGGCGCAGACCAGAAGAAGGACGGTCGTGGCATGACGAGGAAGGTAGTCGAGTTGTTCGGAGAACGCGGAGGAGCAGGAAGGAGCGCGCGCGTGCAAAATACGGCGGAGGCATCGGGGCAGGCCGCAGAGGGCGTATTCGGTCGGGAGCCAGACGAGGCCGGCTGTACCGAAGACAAAGCGGGAGCATTGGCCAGGATGGTGCTCGACCACAGGGAGGGGTTGGGCCTCTCCCAACGGGAGTTCGCAAAAGAGTCGGGTATTAGCCGCACGATCCTATCCAAGGTGGAGCAGGGCGAGCTTTATCCAGGTGGCAAGGTCAGGCGCAAACTGGCTGCGGCGATGGGTCTCACCCCCATGGATCTTTGGTGGATCGGCCCTGACGGCGAGCATCGCCAGGAGAACTCCCGCAACGGCATTATCGGCCCAGGGCGCGAGTCCAGGCGGACAGAACACAGAGAAGCATCCTAGAGGACCTCCCGAGAGATCGGGGGGTTTAGTTCTTGCTACGGACGCGCGCCGAATGGCCCCACAGTACACCGGTCAATGAGATTTGCCGAGACATTGATCTACCGCGAGGGGCACGTCCAGCGAGGAGAGATCGGCTTTCAGCAACAACAAGAAGCTGACAAGCTGATGTGCTGACAAGCGAAGGCGGAGCCTGAGCGTGCTGAAATGCGGCGATTTGCGCAAGTCGAACCTTCGCAAATCGCCCTAGTCGAGGTCTACGATAGTATCCCCGCCCTCGGCCTTGGCCCGGTAGAGGGCTTCGTCCGCCCTCGAGACCAGCCCACGGGCGTCGTCCCCCGGCCTCCACCGGCACGCCCCTCCGCTGAAGGTGAGGTGCGTCTCTTCGCCGTCGGGCAGCACTACGGGGCTCTCGCGCAGGTCCTCGACGATTCGCTCCACTACCCGCTTTGTCGGCTGTCCTTCTTGCGTGTTCCACATGCCTACCACGAACTCGTCGCCTCCCCACCTTGCGATCCAGTCCCCCGCGCGTAAGTTGCGGCCCAAGACCTCTGCAAAGTGTACGACGCAGGCGTCCCCGGCGCGGTGGCCGTGCGCATCGTTTATGGGCTTGAGTTGGTCGAGGTCCAACAACGTCAGGGAGAGCGCTCCTCCTCCGCGTTCGGCGCGCTTGACGTCTTCGGCAAGCCGCTCTTCCGCGGCTCGGCGGTTGTAGGTGCCCGTGAGGTGGTCCCTGGTCGCCAGTTCCCCCAGGGAGCGCACGGCCTTGTCCAGCCGCTCGATGGTGAACTGCACGTCCGCCATGAGCCTCCCGACCCGGTCCGTGTAGCCAACAGGTAGATCGGGGAGCTCACCGCTGTCGAGGTAGCGCCTCAGGGCCCTGGAGGCCAGTTCCGTAGGCGCAGAGAGCGAGTACATCGCCCAGAGCGTCAACGCTGTCCCTCCCAGCGTGGCTGGCGCCGTGACCGACAGGATGCGCAGCGCACCCCCCGGCCCGGAGCGACGGTGGCGCGCGAAGTAGACGAGCAAGGTCAGAAGCGGCACATGGGTGCCGAAGAAGGCCGTCAGGAACACCTTGCCCACGTAGCTCTTCGGAAACGGAGCTCGGGAGAGAGTGCGGTACAGCCTGAGTTGGTCATCGCCCATGTAGTCTCCTTACCCCCGGCTCACCCTCTCGCCGGAGAGTCGTTGCTGCAGTCCGGGCATTGCCCGGCGGGTGTGCCGCCTTCTTGTCGTCACGGATAGGATTGGCGTTATTCTCCTTGAGACGCCCAGGATACCATCAGGGTTACGGCGACCGAAAGCAAGCACAGGCCGTATCTGGCAGCGAAGTGGTGCAGTAGAATAGCGCCGTGGTGCGGGATCTACTAGAGAACGGAGAAGCAGGTCGCTTCTTTCGCGGCAACCTCCACTGCCACTCCAACAGGTCCGACGGCCTGGTAGATCCGGAGGAAGTCGTAGGCGCCTATCGCGAAGCCGGCTACCACTTTATCTGCCTCTCCGACCACTTCGAGGCCGAGTACGGCTGGCAAATTACCGACACCCGTCCCTTGCGCGACGAACGTTTTACCACGATAGTAGGCGCCGAGCTCAGCTCCGCCCCGTGGGAGGAGCGCAATGCCTACTGGGTCACGGCCGCAGGCATTCCACTGGACTTCGAGGCGCCCCCAGCGGACGACCACGCCGGGGCGATCCGGCGGGCCGCAGAGTGCGGTGCGTTCGTGACCATGCTGCACCCCGGGCTCAACAACCTCCCGCTCGCGGCGGCCGACGGGCTGCCCGCGCTCGACACCGTGCACGCCGTCGAGATCTACAACCACAACCTGGCCGTCGCTGCCCACCCCGACGGGGCCAACGGCGCCTACATGCTGGACGGCATGCTGGAGAAGGGCTACAGGCTTCTTGTAAACGCCGGGGACGACGCACATTTCGGACACCCCTCAGACCGCTTCGGGGGCTGGGTGGAGGTCCATTGCGACCGCCTCGACCCCGAGGCCCTGCTGCGGTCGCTGAAGGCCGGACGTTACTACTCGACTCGGGGACCTTCCTTTCGCGAGCTGCTACTGGACGGCGAGCGGCTGCGCGTGGGGACGAGTGAAGCGTACGCGATCTCACTGACCGGAGGCGGCGACCGGTGGCAGAGCGGCCAGGAGCGCACCAGCGATAACCGTGAGCCCATCACCAGGGCGGACTTCGATCTCGCCCCCTTCCGCGGCTCCTACTGCCGCGTCACCATCGTCGATATCGCGGGGAGACGAGCATGGAGCAACCCGATCTGGCCCTGACCCACACCGAGGGTGATTGCGCCCTCCAAAGCGCCGTTCGGATCTGTTGAACCACCGAGACACCTTCTAACGCCGCGTTCAGGCGAACGGAAGCCTTTTGCACGGCGCTGTAGAGCCGCGATCTACCTCGCCCTGCGAGGTCTCTATCTGTCGTCGTTCTCTGTGTCCTACTTCGGGTCTGAGTGGGAGCCTGTGTCGCGACCGGTCTGGTCGTCTATCTCCACCTCTTCCCTGCGTACGTCTTCCTCGACGACCTCTACTTCCTCGACCACTTGCTTGCGGATGCGGATCTCCTCCTTGACCACAGGCCGTTTCTCCACCACGATCTCTTCCTCGACCACGGGAACCACGATCTCTTCTTCCCCGATCTGCGGTGCGGTGGCGGATTCGTCTCCTGCGGGCACGGCTCCTTCGACGGGTACACGCTCCACGGTTACCTCGACATGCTTCTTCGGCACGGAGAGGCGCTCCCTCTCGGTACGCACCCGCTTGCGCACCCGTATCTCTCCAGCCTCGCGCTCCCGCGTCTCGACCCTGATCTCCTCCTCCGAGCGCCGCACCCTGACGTCGTCTTCCTCATGGCCGGACATATCTGGCGCCGCCTCAGCACCCCTTGCCTCCGGCGGCTCGGCTGCGCCGGTGTAGAGAGCACCGGAACCGACACTCTCCTCAGCGTCGAGCCCGTAGTGAGCGCGCACCCGCCGTTCGAACTCGGGCGTAACCTCGTCTTCGTGGCCGAGACTCGGCGCTGTCTCCACCAGGCTCCGGGGGTGCGAAACCACCATGCGTCGCAGCCGGTCGTCGACGGTGATGGCCTCCGCGGGGACGAGCACCGACCGGTTCGCAGGCAACCCCGTCTCGACCCCTACATACTCCGGCTCGTCGTTCTCGTCGACGAACAGATCGCTCAGCGGTCCGATCCTCTCTCCGTACTGGTCGTAGATCTCGTATTCTGCATACCGTTGTTCGGGCGTCCCTAACGGCTCCGCGCGCCCGGCTCCGGTCAAGCCGCGCACCTCCTCTCCAAGCTCCCGCCCGGAACGCTCGCGGCTCGAAGCGGCGTCAGCGACGCTATCGTCCTGGTCTTCCTCCCTGTCCGCGGTGGTCTTCGTTTCCTGGCTCGCACCGCCAGCGGCCCGCGACGCGACGCCTGTTGTCCCGCCAACCACACCGGCCACTGTTCCTACCGTGTCCGACACCGTGTCCACGATCCCCTCGTCTGAGGAAGGTTGCCCTTCCCTGTAATCGCGGTGCTCTCTGATCTGTCCGTCCTGAGCGTGGAGGAAGAACTCGCTCTTGTCCCGACGGGCGAGTTCCCTCCCACGCTCAGCCGCTTCCGACTGGGTAGGATGGGTTGACGTCGCCCGCTTGTTTCCCTCGCGGACCACAGCCCACCCCTCCCCCCGAAACTCGACGTGCACAGCAGGTTTTTGCGCCATATCGTCTACTCCCTTTCAGTCAGCTTTCACAAGGCTTCAGCGCCCGTGGGCGGCTGCTACGTCCTCTACGTTACCGTATCATTTTCACCGTGTCGCTATTCGTTAGATGAACGAGTAGGGGATAGGGTTACGCCAGACCCCGCACCGATGTTCGTCCAAAATCACCTTCCATTTCGGTCTGCCCACCAAGCAGGTACACACCCACACAAATCCCGAAGCCTGTAACCTGTTGCCCGAGACCTGATACATGCTGGAGTGTTTCCCGGGGCGTAGATTGAGGCATACTGTCTTGCGTTATCTTTACAGGAGGTTGCAATGCCGCGAGACAGGGTAGAGCTCGAGACTTACTCTATAGACGATGTCATCCGTGTCCCCATAGTGCTTCGCGACGAGGACGGCGTGGCCCACGTCAGGGCCGTCTTCCAGCGTCTGAGGTACGCCGGGGAGCTTGGTCCGAGGGGCCTCGACCCGAACGAGATTCTGGAGTTGCGTGGCAACGGCAATAGCCAGCAGCAAGCCACTGTGGAGGTTACACGCAAAGTGGCCGACGAGCACGCACCAGGAGACTACCTCTGCGTCTCCATCCAGGTCTATGACGCCCAGGGAAACGTGGTGATCATCAAGACCCCGAGCCCCTCTAGGCTCTTCCGCATAGTCGACGAAGGAAAGCGCAACGACAAGAAGACCGAGTTCCTCGGCTGGGGAGACTGAACACGCTTACAGGCGCCTCGCATCACGTTTGCTACGCGCCCTTTCGCTGGTAGAATCCCCCTGCGCGTGGTGGCCGTAGCTCAGTTGGTAGAGCATCGGATTGTGGCTCCGAAGGTCGCGGGTTCGAGCCCCGTCGGTCACCCTAAGTGAAAAGTCGCATTTGCAGGTACATTAAGGAAATGTGTGCGAACCCTACGAGTAGGGTATTGCCGATGAACGCGATCGAAGCGCTCAACGCTAGCCCTTGCTAGCGCATCGGGTATTCCTGGTCCGGCAAGAGTCCCTCGAAGACTGCACTTACGTGCCCTCAAGGCGTGTCAGCACGGCGTCGCGGTCCTCCTCTACGATGCGGCCGCGATCCAGCCTGTAGACCCGGTCGGCCATGAGCATAGCGGGCATGCTGTGGGTAGCGACGATCACCGTCTTGTGCTGCGCCAGCACACGCAACTCCTCGCTCAGCGTCCGTTGCGTCTCTATGTCCAGCCCTGAACCTACTTCGTCGAGCAGAATGATGGACGGGTCGGCAGCCAAGGCACGGGCAAGCACGACGCGCTGGCGCTGCCCGCGGGAGAGCATCCGCCTGCCCTCCCTTACCTTCGTCTCCCAGCCGTCCGGCAGGGAGGCGACGAGCTCTTCGACGCCCGCCAATCGTGCTGCCTGTTGTATCTGCTCCTCCGAAGCGCTGCCCCGCACGCCGTAGGTGACATTCTCGGTGATCGTACCGTCGAACAAAGGCATGTCTTGGGTCACGAACCCGATCTTGGAGCGTAGTGAATCTAACGAGACGTCGGCTATGTCCTGGCCGTCGATCATGATGCGGCCATGGGTCGGCTGCCGGAAGCGAGGCACGAGCTCCAGGAGCGTGCTCTTACCCGCGCCGTTCGGTCCTACCAGCGCCACCAGCTCTCCCCGCCTCGCCGTCAGACTCACGTCGTCGAGCGCCAGCGTTCCATCCGGGTAGCTGAACGACACCCCCTCAACCGATACGAAACCTTCGCTCACCTCTACCTCCGGGAGCTCCTCATCTCTGGGACTCTCGGGCTCTTCGGCGAGGGTCTGTGCCAAGCGCTCAACAGAGATCTGCGCCTCCTGGAGCGTTCGGTTGACGATGGTGATCCGTTGGACGACTGGGGCCAAGAGCCCGATCAGCGCGTAGGACGTTACCAAGTACCCTGCGGTCAACCTTCCCGCAGCGACCTCTTCGGCGGCCAGTCCTAGCATGAGGGTGGTGACGAGCGCGACGGTGGCCGCTGAGGCTCCCTGGAGTTGCCCACCGGCGGTGGCCAGCCGGGCGCCGCGGCTGGCTACATTGCGGTTCAGCTTCCCGACGCGCTTCGCCTCTTCGCGTTGGCGTCCGTGAATCTTTACCACCGCCAGGCCGGTAAGACGCTCGTTCAGATGCGCCGATAGGCGGGTCCGGCGGTAGCGGGTGTCACGGCTAGCCTGTTGCACCCTTGGGTTTATACGCCAGAAGACCAGGGCGATGAGCGGCAGTAGCAGGGTCGCACCGAGCCCTACAAGCAAGTTAAGGTACGTCAGCACCGCGATCGCCCCGATGACAAACAAGACGTCCTGGACGAGCTGGACCATCCCTTGAGACACTAGCCTTTGGACAGCCTTGGTGTCGCTGATGAAGCGCACCAAGAGCCGGCCCGGTCCGCGGCGACGGGTGTAGTCCAGGGGCACCTCCTGTAGGTGGACCCACACGGCGTCCCGCATCCTGGCGGCTACCCGCTGCCCAATCCGGCCCGAAAGGGAGCGCTGCTGATACAGGAGGTAACCCCGCAGCAGCGCCCCCATCGCCAGCAGGGCAATGATCATGCGGTGATCCAGTACCGGTGCAGTTGTCGGCTGCCGTCCGCTTACCTCGCTAAGCAGCGAGTCTATGAAGATACCTACCAGGATCGGGACCAACACCTCGACGACGGTGAGGCCTAGCATCACCGCGGTGACCAAGAGCAGCCGGCGCCACTCCGGCTTTAGGTAGGGCCGGATACGGCTGAGTGTTTCAACCAGCTGGATGCGGAGGATGCGCTGCTTCATCTACGCGTGGTAGTGGGCACGGCGTCGGTCGGCGCGAAAACATCATCTCGAGCGCTCCACTCTAGCGCCCGTCCCGTCCCGAGCAACTCTGACAGCGTGCCATCCATTATGCGCTCTATGCTCATACAGGGCATGCCGACGGCCTCTTCGGCTTCCCGGCTGGCCAAGTGGCTTTGTGTAACAGAGCCCGCGATGGCCCGCAGGGGAAGGCCGTACTCCCGGATGCTGCGGACCCCGCTCTCGGCGGAGAGACTGTCGCTGGCGGCGAAGAAGACGTGGTCGGCGCTCCGGCGGAACTCGGCCGACTCGAGTAGCATGCGCGTCTCGCGCTGGAAGATGCCGTCGGCTATCTCAAGGATGATGTAGTCGGGATTCGAGGCCAGGAGGTTGCCCAGTATGCTCTCGTAAACTCCGAGCAACTCTTCGAGGCCGACCATGTAGGTGGACGGGTAGCCGGCAGAGGTGAAATCGAGTACCGGCCGAGCCCCACAAGCTTCAAGGAAGCGACCGTCTTTGCCCGCCGCGGTGCCCGTTATCTTGCCCGCAGCCACGCTGAAATTCGCGCGGCTGAGCGCCCGTGCCAAGGTGCCCGCGGTAGTGGTCTTGCCGGAGTTCATGGATGATCCCAGCACCAAGATCACCTCAGCGCTGGTCTCAAGGCTGTCGCCGACGACGTAGGGCGGCAGACCGAAGGCGCATTGGTTGATTGGCAGGTCATGTTTGTCGCTCACCAAGCCCAGAATGCGCAACCGCGTAGGATCGACGACCATGGAGGCGTGCTGGGAAGCGACTTCGCCGCAGACGCCGCCGACCGAAAGGAGATCGCACTCCTCGACCGGCCGCGTCGGCACGTAACCCTCGTACTGGTCGGTGGCGTAACGGTTGCCGAACGCGCCCACGATGTGATCGCCAGGAAACAGGTGCATAGTGACGCCGGTACGGACCTCCATCCTGTAGTGTCGGCCGAGGTCCTGGACCTCAGCTAACACCAGATCCCCGATGCACGGTGGGGCGTGCATGGGAACTACGCTGGCCATCTCTTCCAGGGGGACAGCCCGGGTTGTGAAGCCATACTTTATGATTGGGCCGTCGATTAGTTGCATAGAACCTCTCCTTCCTCGGTAACCAGCCGACGGTGCGTGCCGCCAACAGGCCTCCTTTTAGAGTGCAGGCTGAAACCTTGCTATGGGACATACCTGTGCTATTGGATAGCGCAGATTTTCAGTGGTATTCCCCTGTTACAGCCGGAACACCCCCAGGAAGGATCTATCCTTAAGGTTAAGGGCGGTGCCGAACGTCGGGCGGTGATCGAGTCCCGCGAAGCGAAATGCCCTTTGCTCCTGGCCGTACGCGAGCATCCATCCGACGATCGCCCCGAAGCAGACCACGAATAGGAGCACGCTCAGGAGATCAGCATTAGCCGGGCGCTCATCTGCGTCCCCCGCCTCCTCCTGGGGAACGGCAAGGTAGCCCTGGTTCGCGCCTTGGACCGGGCTGAGCGGGTGTGGCGCCGTAAGGGCAGCGGAAACGTCGAGCTCGGTTGGGAGCAAACAGAGGAAGACCGCGACGCAGCACGCCATAACTACCGCCAAGAGCGACGTACCGCGTGCGTACCGCCACAACCTAAAGAGCCTCACGACCTCCGTAAGACAAACCGGGTACGAGAGACTGCATTCCGGGCAAGACCTTGGTAGCCCTCGGCTTCTCAATGGTGGCTGCAGTGACATTGCAACCCATCTCTCCTTTCCCTTTTCCCATGTCGGCATCCTATCTTTAACAGGTTGCGCAGCGCAGGTATGTTCCTTGTGATACCTGCGACACTTAGGGTTACAATAATTACGTCCTGATGGGAGGGGTAACGCATGAGCACACAACAGGTGGCCAGGTTCCTGCGCAGGGTAGATATACTGGAGCCGCTGTCCACTGAAGAGGTGGAGAAGCTCGCCCTCAGAACCCCCGAAGTACGCTCGAAGGAAGGTCAGCTGTTCTATACTCCGTCTCTCATAACCGGCCTCCTCTTCTTGCTCTTGGAGGGGCGGGTACGCATCTACAAGATGGTGGGTGGGCGCGAGCTGACCCTCGACGTGCTCGAGTCTGGGACCATGTTCGGAGAGGCGGCATTGGTAGGAGAGCCTGAGGGGACCTACGCCGAGATCCTAGAGCTCTCCAGAATCGCCTACTTGCGTACGGAGTTACTCAGGGAGATCGTTCGGAACAACCCTGAGGTCGGGATAAGGGTTGCAGAGTTGCTCACCGCACGCATGCGCCTCTATGCGGATAAGATGGTCGACATCGCTCTCAAGGAGGTTCCCGCACGCCTGGCGCACTTGTTCTTGTGGTTGGCGGAGATCGATGGGACGGTGAGCCCTGAGGGTTATTTGGTGCCCAGCCGCTACACCCACGAGCAGCTCGGCACGATGATCGGTGCCAAGCGCGTGGCCGTAACCAGGGCGATGAAGAAGCTCCGGGACGATGGATTAGTCGAGGGAGGTAGGAAGCGCATTCTGATCAAGGACAGGGAGGCTCTGGAGAGTATCGCCGCAGGTTCCGTTTTGACTTGATACCTGCCTTCCCTTGCGCAGGCACTACCTTTGGCAGGCGCCAACACCGCAATGGTAGTCGTCCTGGACCAGACTCCTCATGCGCCGGCGGGATCTGCGAGATCGGCCACGGTTGGTCCGAGGAGCCTCTCGAAGTCGGCGTAGGAGACGCTCATAGTGACAGTGTAGGTGCCTGCTGTGAATACTATCGTCTCCTCCTCAGCTAACGTATTGTCCGCGTACGCGGGGACCTCGTAGAGGTTTCCAAATGGCGGCATCGTCTTAACTACCTGTTCAGGATTGTCCACTATTGCACACCTCGAGCACACGCACCGTTCAAGAACGGGCATCGCTGCAGAACGAGCGTGCTCGGAAACCGGATCAGCTCATGCCCCCAAATCAGCCAATCTTGACCAACTCTCTGGTCGAGGCTTCCTCTGTGCCTTACGAGAGCCCATTCGCACCAACGCTGTAGCCACAGGGCGTCACTAGTATAGGGGTGGAACCTAAGCGGGCTGCAGCGTGGCCCTGGCGAGGTCCTGGGAGCGCTAAGACTCATCGGGACACGGGGAGCGGCTGGTGCTATTTGACACCACTTTTTTACACCACTCAGGGCGCAATACGCAGAAACAGTGGGCAACCGTGAGCAAAGAAATCGGCTTATACAAGCCGATTGTGCAACGCACAGCAACACCCAGAAACAGGAGTCGGCGGATTGTGGCTCCGAAAGTCGCGGGTTCGAGCCCCGTCGGTCACCCTTCAGTTTGCAGGAAAAACGCGAGGTCCAGTCAAAGAGCTGAGCCTCGTTTACTACAATCGTACTGCAACCCGTCAGCCCAAAGCCTCGAGTCCATTGCGTCGGCGAGCCTATCGCCCATAGGCGCGTTCTTGGGGCCACCTCACGCCGGGAAGCCCCTAGAGAGAGCGGGAGCTTCAGATCAAGCGCTAGCGCCAGGGAGGCGTTGAGCGCGCCCGCCCCTTCCATCGGCGCCGGGGCTGGCCGGTAGCATCGCCGGACTCGACCGCCCAGGCGGCGCTTTCGCACTGCTCCACGCTGAGGCCAGCCGAGGCGGGGGCGCCGGGCTTCTGGTAGGGCACCACCGTCACGCGGTGGTCTCGGTCGAGTGCCTCGACGAGACGCGCCGACCGGGTTCAGAACTCTCAAGCGCGGTCGAATACCAGGATTAGCCTTCTGGATAACCGTGCCAGGACGACGCTCGCTCCTTTATTCGGTTTCGTTCGTCGTGCCGAACTCCTTTCTTGGAGCGGCCCCCGACGGGCCCTTGAGTCATTGACGGCTGGCGGCGCTGAGCGTTAGTCGTCGAGGAGGGCCAGGTCAAGCCGGCTAAGGCGCTCGGGATCGGAGATCACGTCGATCTCGACAATCTTCCCGCCCCTGTCCGTGAAGCCCATGACCGAAAACGGCCGTCCGTCCGGGGACCACGAGACGATTTCCGCGGCTCCGTTTACCAGCGCCGGTCGTGTGCGTGCGGACAGGACAAACATCGAGAAGGTCAGCGCCTGCTCGGCCACGGCTGCCGCACCGCGCAGCTCCCTCGATAAGCCCGGACGTATGAGACCGCCATCTGATCGCAGCACGACGTCCGGTCGAGCACCGCGAGCAGCGCGTCGAAGTCACCGTCGCGCGCGGCAGCAAGGAAGGCGTCGACGACTTCTCGCTAACGGGTGAGATCGGCGTCGGGAACATTGGTCGCTCCCTGCACCCGGCGGCGGGCGCGGCTGGCGAGCTGTCTCGCCGCGCTCGGAGAGCGCCCCACGATGGGGGCAAACTCCTCCAAGGGCACGGCGAACATGTCGTGGAGCACGAAGGCGAGCCGCTCGGCGGGAGAGAGCGTTTCGAGCACCACCATCAGCGCCAGGCCTACCGAGTCGGTCAGCAGCGCCTCGTGCTCGGGGTCAATGCCATCCGCACGGCTCACGATCAGCTCGGGTACGTGCACGCCCAGGGGCCCTTCGCGCCTTGAGCGTCGCGAGCGCAGCATGTCCAGGCACACCCGCCCGACGACCGTGGTGAGCCATCCCCCCAGGTTTTCGATGCCGCTGGTGTCGGAGCGGCTGAGCCGGAGCCAGGCTTCCTGAACGGCGTCGTCCGCTTCGCTGATGGAGCCGAGCATCCTGTAGGCCACTGCCCTCAGGTGGGTGCGGTGAGCGTCGAATCGCTGTGCCAGCCATTCGTGTTCTTCCATCTCTGTCACAATTCCTCGTCGCGCTACGTCATTGTAGTAGTAACGCACGAACCCCGGCCGATGTGACAAGGAGGTCAAGATCGAAACCCGTATGTCGAGCATCCCGATTCAGCAGAGGCACCTCAAGATCCCTGGAGCAGAGCAAAGCTGGGAGGAGTTCCTCGCGGACCAAGTTAGGGGACCGGCCCGGCATGACGGAGACGCCGTCGGGGCTCCGGAAGACGCCGTGTCGGCGAACCCCGGGTCGAACGTGGCGGCGACCCCAAGATAGGGACGACGAAAGCCGCGCGGGGCCGGTGAGGAGGTCGAGGCGATGAGCGCAATGGGCAAGATCGGGTCCCGGACCGCGGAGGCTGGCCGGTTCGTGGCCGGCTGGATGGAGGACCGCACCGGCGCGCTCTCGTGGCTGGCGCGCTTCCTCAACCACCCGGCGCCGAAGAGGGGCGCCTGGATGTACGCGTTGGGCACCACCGCCCTGTTCCTGATGACGCTGCAGTTCCTGACCGGCATCCTCCTGCTCTTCTACTACGTGCCGACCACCGACCACGCCTGGAACTCCGTCTACTACATCATGAACGAGGCCTACTTCGGGCAACTCATTAGGGGCATCCACTACTGGTCGGCGAACCTCCTGCTGACGATCATAGGGCTCCACATGGTCCAGGTGTTCCTGAGCGGGGCCTACAAGGCTCCGCGGGAGGTCAACTGGGTGGTCGGCCTCACCCTGCTGCTCCTGACTCTGGGCATAGCATTCACGGGGTACGTGCTCCGGTGGGACCAGGACGGCTTCTGGGCCACGGTGGTCGGGATAAAGATCGGGTCGTACTCGCCGTTCGTGGGGTCGCCGGTGACGCACTTCCTCTTGGGGGGCGACGTGGCCGGGCCGGCGACGCTCTCGCGCTTCTTCGCGCTCCACGTCTGGGTCCTCCCTGCGCTCATAGCGCCGCTCGTGCTGTTGCACGGCGTCGTCCTCGTGCTCAAGCACAGGGTGTTCGGCAGCGAGATGGAGTACCGCGACAGGATCGCGAGGCTGCAGGAACGCAGGCGTCTCCAGGAATACGGGCGCTACGAGGATGATAAGGAAGGTTCCCGAGACGGGCACGAGTGATCGGGTAACGGGAGGCGCTCCCGGAAGACGGGATCCTCGGGCCACAAGAGACACGGCTGGCCGGAAAGGTTGGGCAGAAAGTGACGGACACGCGACGGAACGTGGCCGGGGAGCACCCCGGCGTCGGGCACATGGAGGAAGGGAACGGGGGGAGGCGTTCCCCCGAGGGTTCACCGTGCGGGAGTTCTTCCGGCAGGCCGTCTGGAGCCCGGGGGCTGATGCGCAGCGGGGAGCACAAGAGGAGATCACCGAGGAGAGCGTCTACGACGCATACGACGAGACGATACGATTCTTCCCCGACCAGATACTCATAGAGGGATACTTCTGCGTGCTGCTCCTGCTCATCGTCACGGCGCTCTCCGAGCCGGCGAACACGGCAACCATCACCTACGTGCCGCGCCCCGAGTGGTTCTTCTTCTACGAGCAGATGCTCACGTTCTTCCCCGGCTACGCCCTGATCTCCTTCGGCGCTGTGGTGGTGCCAACAATCTTTGTCGTGCTGCTCTTCGCCGTGCCGTGGCTCGACCGCCAGCCCGGCCATGACACCCGGAGACGGCCGTTCGCCACCGTCGTGGGGCTCTTGGTAGTGGTCGTGGTCGTCCTGAACATGCTGCTGGCGATCAGCCGCGTCATGAACTTCCCCGGTGGCTAGAGCAGAGGGCGAGCACGACCTGTTTACCGGTCCCGGGGGCGAAATGAAGGAGCAAGAATGGGCGACTACGGGAGGAGCCTGAGGTTCAGGGTGATCGTCAACGTCTACATGGGGAAGGTTGCCGAGAATCGGGCCAATCCAGCGCGGCCGTGGTCGTGAACGCGGGCACTTGAAAGCATCGGTTGACACCAACCTTTCGGTGGCGTATTTTACCAGTGCTTTAATTAACCGAAAAGTTTGTGAAGATGCCAACGGACACCCTCGACAGCACGTTCGCGGCCCTCGCCGACCCGACCCGGCGCGCGATCCTGGCGCGCCTCGCTTCGGGGGGCGAGGCGTCCGTCAAAGAGCTGGCCGAGCCCTTCGAGATGACCCTGCCTGCGGTTTCCAAGCACCTCAAGGTGCTGGAGCGGGCCGGCCTGATCTCGCGCGGCCGCGAGGCGCAGTCGCGGCCCTGCCGGTTGGAGGCGAGTCCGCTGAGGGAGGTGTCCGATTGGGTGGAGCAATATCGCCGTTTCTGGGAGCAGAGCTTTGATCGCTTGGACGACTATCTGCACGAGCTACGGAGGGGAGAGAACGAAGATGGCGAACAATGGTGACTCCAACACGGAGCCACCGGAGCAGGAGCTTGTCATCACGCGCGTGTTCGACGCTCCGCGCGAGCTCGTGTTCAAGGCGTGGACGGAGCCTGAGCACTTCGTGCGCTGGTGGGGTCCGAAGGGCTACACCACGCCTTTCTGCACAATCGATCTTCGCCCGGGTGGCATCATGCACCACTGCATGCGATCGCCCGAGGGCCGCGAGGTCTGGACCAAGGGCGTATTTCGCGCGATCGTGGTGCCCGAGCGGATCGTCCTCACCGATTCCTTCGCGGATGCCGAAGGCAACGTGGTCTCGCCTACGCATTACGGAATGAGCCCGGACTGGCCGCTGGAAACGCTGCTGACCGTGACGTTCGACGAGCAGGCAGGCAAGACGAAGGTCACCCTCCGGCACGCTGGCATCCCCTCGGGCACGGAGCGCGATGGGACTCAGCAGGGCTGGCTCGAAACCGTGGACCGTCTCGCCGAATACCTGGCAGAGGCGTAAGCATCCGCCGACGGCGAGGTGGTGAGCACGTGGCCGGAACGAAATGCAAGATCGAACGAAGGAAGTAGCCATGAGAAAGGTAGTCGTATCGGAGTTTGTATCGCTGGACAGAGTGATGGAAGACCCGAGCTGGGAATCCCCATTCCGGGGCGAAGAACAGGAGAAGTTCAAGTTCGCCGAGCTGGCCCTTGCCGACGCTCTCCTGCTGGGCAGAAAGACCTACGAGCGTTTCGCGGCTGCCTGGCCCGTCATGATGGAGCACTACGAAGATCCTCGCCGGAAAGCCCTCGGAGAATACACCGACATGATGAACGGCTACCCCAAGCACGTCGTCTCGACGACCCTCCAAGAGTCGCTCGGATGGAACAACTCTACCCTCATGAAGGGCGACGTCGGCGAAGAGGTCGAGGAGCTAAAGCAGCAAGAGGGCAAAGACATCCTCGTCTTCGGCAGCGCGCAGCTGGTGAGGAAGTTGATGGAGCACGACCGCATCGACGAGTACCGCCTGATGGTTTTCCCGATCATCGTGGGCAAAGGCAAGCACCTCTTCGAGGATGGGGAGGACGGGAGAATCCTGGAACTGGTGAACTCGAAGACGTTCGGTACGGGGGTTGTCTCCCTCGCCTACCGGCTCGAAACGAGTTAGACGGGATGAGCAACGACGCTACAAACGGCCACGCCGAGGTCAACGGCCTGAAGATGTACTACGAGCGCCATGGGGACGGCCCTCCGCTCGTGCTGCTCCATGGCGCGTTCGGCACCATCGAGAGCTGCTTCGCCGGGCTGCTGCCGGAACTTGTGCGCTACGGACGGCAAGACCCTCATGACAATGGTCCAGAGAGGATTCCCGAGCGCCGAGCTTCGCGACGAGCATCGGGCCGGCTTGCCAAACGCATTCGCGCGCCTTGAGCAGGCGATCGAGGAAAGAGTCTCCCCGTTGAGGCAGGCAGATTCGAGCTAGACCACAGACCAGAAAGGAGACGCCGGAGATGGGCAACGTGGTCATCGACATGAGCATGTCGCTGGACGGCTACATCGCGGCGCCCAACGACAACCCCGAGCAGGGGCTGGGCGAGGACGGGATGCGACTCCACAACTGGGCGTTCGACGACCCGTCGGTGTTCGAGCGGGTGTACGGCAACCTGGTCGAGGAAACGGGCGCCGTGATCATGGGCCGCCGAAGTTACGACAACTCGATCGAGGCCTGGGGTGGCAAGGGTCCGTTTGGCGATGTCCCGTGCTTCGTGGTCACCCACAGGCCGCCCGCGAACGCGGACCCGGCGTTCACCTTCGTCACCGACGGCATCGAGAGCGCTCTCGCGAAGGCCCAGGAGGTGGCTGGCGACAAGCGGATCGGGCTCATGGGCGCCAACGTGGACCAGCAGTTCCTCGCTGCGGGCCTCGTGGACGAGATCCGGGTCCACCTGGTCAACGTCCTGCTCGGTGGGGGACGACGCCTGTTCGATCGGCTTCCGCAGCGGATCGAGCTGGAGCAGACCGGGCTAACCGAGACCGACGGCGTGACTCATCTCGCGTATCGCGTGGTTCGGTAGCCGATCATGCCGGGCGGTCCGCCACCACTCGGCATGAGAACTTGCGTTCGATCGGTCCCGGGCAGCATGAGTTTGTGAACGGAGATGCTCGGGAGTCAGCAGGAGTCTGTAAGCGACGAGTTGGAGTAAAGGAGATCGACTGATGGCAGCACGGATCGTGGTGACGGAGTTCGTATCGCTCGACGGCGTCATGGAGGCGCCGGGGGGCGAGCCGGAATTCAAGTACCCAGGTTGGACCTTCGAGTTCGACCGCGGAGACGACGGGAATCAGTTCAAGCTGGACGAGACGCGGCAGGCCGACGCCCTGCTGATAGGGCTGCGAACCTATGAGAGCTTCGCGGGCGCCTGGCCGAAGCGCGAGGGCGAGTTCGCCGACAAGTTCAACGCGATGCCGAAGTTCGTCGTCTCGACGACGCTCAAGGACCCGGAGTGGAACAACACGACCGTCCTCGACAGCGGCGACGCGACGGCCCAGGTGCGCAAGCTGAAGGAGGAGTTCGACGGCGAGCTGCAAGTGCCGGGGAGCCACCGGCTGGTGCAGGAGCTGATCGAGAGCGACCTCGTCGACCAGATCAACCTGATGGTC
>DATDKO010000017.1:0-12841 GCA_036519935.1 Rubrobacter sp.
GATCTCCCGGGGTGAGAAGCAGCACGCCGCGATCTCCTCGAGACCGAGATCGGCTCGCACGCGCTCTATATCCACGCCGACCTCTCTGCCACGGGCGAAAGCGAGGAGTACCAAACCGTGCGAGTGGGATATGCTAAAGCAAATTCCGAAGTCGCCAGCAAGGTGAGATTTTCCGCAAGGATTGTAGCCGAAGCCAAGACTGCCTGGGTGCCGTCGCAGGTAACGCCCCAGAAGAGTTCGCAACACCCCTCTAGAGACGACGAACCGTTCCCGGTCACCCTCGAAGAGGAAATCGGCGGCCTTCTGTCGTTCGTCGCCGGCCAAGAAGCTCCACAAGACGTCCCGGCAAGCGTAGGCGGACCCTACGTCTACGCGCCACACGTGGACTTCGTCTCCTTCCAGCGCCGGCACGGCCGGTGGTGGCCTCCAGGGCTTGGCGTAGGATCTGGCGCGCCCCATTCTTTCCATGTCAGCCGCCGGTGGGGGAGTGCAAGAAGCCCCTCCTGACGAGGTTCACAAGGTAGTTCTCCATGAGCTCTCCATCTACCTGCGGGCACGAGATCTCAGTATCCGAGAGCGCCTCCGTGGTATTCCTGCAGTCGAACTCGGGCACCTTGTCGACCAGCGCCGGCCCGTCCGCCGCCGCGCTCATGGAAAGCAGGGGCGCCATGGAGTACAGGGCGTCTTGCCGCAGACCTTTCGTGGGGTTGACCAGGTCCGATCGCCACTTGTCGTACGGGACACGCTCGAGCGGGTAGCCGAATGCCTCGATCCAGGCGACCAGGTCGTTCACGCTTACGGGGTGGGGGTTCGCCAGGTGGAAACGCCTGCCGAGCGACTCCTCTCGCAGCGACAGGCGCACGATCGCGCGGCTCAAGTAGTCGACGGGGACCATATTCAGCTCCATGTCCATTTTAGGCGCGGTACCGAGGCCGACCCAGGTCCTTATCATCTTGCACGTGAAGTCGTCCGTGTTCCAAGCCCCCGTCCTGCTGTCGCCCGTGATCAGGGAAGGCCGATAGACGCACACGGGTAGCCCTCTCGCGCGCGCGATCTCCACTAACTTCTCGGCCACCCACTTGGTCTGAGTGTACCCGTTGTAGAGGGATCCACCGTGAGTCAGGTCGTCCTCCTCCCTTACGACCTCAACACCATATCGGCCAACCAGAGGGAATACCCCGAGGGTGGAGATGAAATGCACAGGCTTCACCCCATTCCGGGTCGCCAGCCTCAACACCTCCTGCGTCCCCAGAACGTTGATCGGCTTGAGCGCGTTGTACGGGTAGACCCAGTTCACCGAGGCGCCACTGTGGTAGACGGCGTCGATCTTGCCCGCCAGCTCCTCGAACCGCTTGGGCCCGAGCCCGAGGAGCGGCTCGGATAGATCCCCCACGACAGGGACGATCCTGGACGCTAGCTCTTCGTCCCACAACGCGTAAGCCTCGAGCACCTTCCGGAGCTTCTCGCCACCCTCTTCGGCGTTGGATGCGCGCACCAGGCAGTAGACATCCGTCTGCGTGTGCCGGAGTAGCTCGGAGAGTACGAACGAGCCGAGAAAGCCCGTCGCCCCGCTCAGCAAGAGACGTTCGGGGCGAGACGCGGTGAATGCGTCTCCGGGTTGGATCTCGGGGTCAAGCACGGCCTCTGGCTCGAGGTCCTCCACGTTGACCCCGACGTGGTCGAGCAGCTTATCGAAGGTCCCGGACTTCCTGCGCAGCGTTTGCACGAGGAGGGCACGCTTCTCTTGCGGCGAGAGACCAGCGAGGCGGTCGTTCATCATTCAGCCCTCTCTTCTTCCTTCTCCAACTCGCGCAACAGGGCGTCGACGTCCTCGTCCGTCAGTCCTTCTACCTGTGCCTCGATACCATCCTCGGCCGCTTCGGGGGACAACGGGGCGTCGAGTGCCGCTGCCTGCGCATCCAACCCTTCGAGCAGCTGCGTCGCTAGCTGGGAGAGGCTCGGCCCCTGGAGCAACGCCGTCACCGGCACGGGAGTCTCCAGGTCAGCCTCCACCCGGTTTTTCAGCTCGACGGCCATCAAGGAGTCGATCCCCAACCTGTTGAGCGGCTGGTGCGTGTCAACCTTGGTCGGAGAGCACTTGAGCACCTGGGCTATCTGCTCGACGAGGAACCTCTCCACCAGAGGCCGACGCTCCTCGGGCTCGGCGGCCAAAATATCCTTCCGTACGGAGCTATCCTTCTTCGTCGGGCCTTCCCCGGCAAGAACCTCTTCAGAGAGCTTGGAGAGCACAGGGGGCGTGTAGGAGCCGAGTAACTTGCCCCAGTCCATGGCGACGCCCATGCACTGAACGAGGTCCCGCTCGAGCATCCGTTCCATAAGCCGCACCCCCTGCTCCGGAGTGAAAGGCATGATGCCCTGTCGCGTCAGGTGCTCGACTCTGTCGGACCGCGTGGCCAGTCCCACTTCGGTCCACGCGCCCCAGTTGATCGCCAACGCCGGCATCCCGAGGGCCCGCCGATGGTGGGCCAGGGCGTCCAGGAACGTATTTGCCGCCACGTAATTACCCTGCCCCGGGGAGCCGAGCACCGAGGCCGCCGAGGAGAAGAGCACGAAAGAGTCCAGATCGTCTTCCAGCGTCAGCTGGTGCAGATTCCAGGCCCCGCTCACTTTGGGCGCCATGACCCTCGCGAAGCGTTCCTCGTCAAGTTGCAAGAGGACCCCGGCGTCCAGGATCCCCGCAGCGTGGACCACGCCGCGCAACGGCGGCATGGAGCGTCGGATCTCCTCGATCACGCCGGCCACCTGACGTTCATCGGAGACATCCGCCTTCGCGACCACCACACGTACTCCGGCGGCCTCCATCTTCGCTACAGCTTGCACTGCCGCCTCGGTAGCAACGCCACTCCGACCTGTGAGGACCAGGTGCCGCACCCCCTGCTCGACCAGCCACTCGGCCGTGGAGAGGCCGAGGCCGCCGGCACCGCCGGTAACGAGGTACGTGCCGTCCGGGCTGATGGGTGGGCGCTCTGTGGATGGTGCGATCGACACCTCATCCTCTTCCAGCGACACCACGACTTTGCCGATGTGCTTGGCCTGCGCCATGTAGCGGAAGGCATCCACGACTCGAGATATCGGGAAGGTCTCGAAGGGCAAGGGGTCGAGTGAGCCTTCCTCGAAGAACTGTAAGGACTCGCGCAGGACGGCCTTGCAGAGGTCTGGCCGCTTCAGCAGATGCTCAGAGAGGTCTATGGCGAAAAACGAGATGTTACTCTTGAGCAGCCAGAGGTCCAGACGCGTATGCTGCAAGAAGTCGACCTTGCCGATCTCGAGGAAGCGCCCTCCGGGCCGGAGCGTAGACAGGCTCTTGGGTATGAACTCCCCCGCCAGGGAGTTCAACACTACATCTACACCCTCGCCGCCCGTCAGCTCCATCACCTCATCTGCGAAGTTGACGGACCTGGAGTCCATAACGTATTGGATTCCCAGTGACCTCAAAAAGTCCCGTTTCGCGGGGCTACCCGCCGTGGCGAAGATTTCAGCGCCTGCACGCTGGGCGATTCGTACCGCAGCCTGTCCCACTCCTCCGGCGGCCGCGTGGATCAGAACCCGCTCGCCCTCAGCAAGTTTGCCCAGGCGGTTCAGGGCGTAATGCGCAGTGAAAAAGGCGATCGGCAGCGTCGCGGCCTCTTCGATGCTCAAGTGGGCAGGCTTGGGCATCACGAAGGTGGAGACAGTCGTAACGAAGGAACCCAGGCATCCTGGAGCAAAGGCGATCACGCTGTCCCCTACCTCCAGGCCCTCGACGCCTGCCCCGACCCTCACGATCTCCCCTGCACACTCGAACCCGACGTCCACGGAATCTTGGTACAGTGGAGGGATGAGGTCCATCGCAATCAGGACGTCCCTGAAGTTCAGGCCGACCGCACGAACTCGGATCTCTACCTCTCCAGGACCCGGCTCCTTGCGGTCGGTCTCCCGCAGCGTCATCTCGTCAAGAATGCCGGGTTTAGACACCTCCAACCGGAACGGTTCGTCCGTGGACACGGTGTTCTGCCTCTCTTCAACGGCTTCGGACGAGCAACGCACCACCCTGGGCACGTAACGCTCATCGCCGCGGAGCGCGATCTGGTCTTCCCCGTCTCCTACCCAGAGCTCCCGGAAGAGCGATTGGACCTCATCCGATGAGCCCAGGTCCACCTTGGTGCAGGCGAACTCCGGGTGTTCCAAGGAGATGACCTTACCCAGGCCCCATAGCGGCGCCTGGTCTACGGACACGGGTCTGTCCCCCACAGGCTGGGTCTCGCGTGTCACCAGCCAGAGCCGGGGCGCGACGTCCAATCTCGTCAGAGCCTGCACCAGGTGCAGCGCGCCGGTGCACCCTAGCGTCCGTGCTTCTTCCAAGGACTCGATGAGGGTATCCGGAGGCGAATTTGCTTCGAGGCCCCACAGGTATGCGACGCCCCTCAGGGGCAACGAATCAGCCTCCGTAAGGTCGGCGAGCAGGCGCCGGAAATGTTCGGGATTGGCAGGGTCGAGCTGAAAGCACCCAGGTCCCTCTTTCAGGTACTTATCCCCAGGGGAGACTGAGACGCAGGCTTGGCCATGCTCATTTAGGAATCTCTGGAGTGCCTGCCCAACCCCGCCTACGTCGGCGAAGACGAGCCAGCTCGCGCGCTGGTCGGGGGATGAGGGATCCGGGGCTTCGTCCTGCTCAGGGAGCTCCTTCGGCTCCCACTGCACCTCGTACAGCCAGCTGTCGAGGTCTTCCTGCTCGTTCTCGCGCCGGGCATCGCGTTCGAGGCGCTGGAGGCGAAGTCCGGAGGCTTCCAACAGAACCTGCCCGGTCTCGTCGAGCAGGAACACGTCACCCTCCAGAGAATCGGCGTCCGACTTCAGGAGGGCGTGAGCCCACAGCCCGCCATCCGGGAGGTCGTGGAGGTGGAGCCTGGCCAAGCCTACGGGCAGGTAGAGATCATCGCGGTCCGCGCTTTCTTCTGGCAGAGCAGCGGCAAGTACCTGGAAGCAGGCGTCCAGCAGAGCGGGGTGAATCTTATGGCCGCTTTTCTGCGTGACCACCGCCTCCGTGAGCTGTAGCCGGCCCAAGGCTTCGCCGTCCCGGCGCCAGAGCTGCTCCACGCCCCGGAAGCTCGGCCCGTACTCGAGCCCCCGCTCTCGCAGTCCCTCGTACAGATCGGCGCCAGCGACGATCTCCTGGCACCGCACCATCAGCTCCTCAGGGGCTTCTTGATGCCGCACCGCCTGGTGAGCATGCCCGTTGCCCTGAGAATCAGGATAGTGGTGGCGTACCCTACCCGCCGCGTGCTGCGCCCACGACGCGTCCCGCTGCGTGGCACTCTCTTCCAGACTGAAGAACCGGAAGGAAGTCTCTCCGACACTCTGCGCGGAGATGACGAGCTGCACAGCCCTGGCTCCCTGCTCGGGAAGGAAGAGCGCTTTCTCGAAGTTCATGTCCTCCAGCGTGTGATCCCCGGGTCCCAGGGCTTCCTCCGCCGCCGAGAGAACCATCCCGGCGAACGCCGCAGCCGGTAGCACTGCGAGCCCTTGGACGCGGTGGTCACCCAGATAGCCGAACGTTTCTACACCAAGATCCGTTTCCCAATGGTGCGTTCCTGGATCGGTAGCGGATCGTAGGTGCAGCCCCAAGAGGCGGCCTCCGCCGTTCAGGCGTGCCCTGCCGTCTGTGTTTTTTACGGAATCCTGGTCATGCAGCCAGAAGCGCTCGCCTTGCCAGCGGTAGGAGGGCAGCCGGACGCACCGGCTGCTGGAGCGGTAGAGTTTGTCCCAGTCCACCGCGTGCCCCAGCGTGTAGAGCGCCCCAAACGAGCCAAGGGGAGCCACCCGCCCTTCGTTCTCCCGCAGGGAGGGCAAGGTGATCCCCTCGCGGCCGTGGTGGCGCAGGCATTGCTCGACTGAGCCCAGGACGACGGGGTGGGGGCTGACCTCCACGAAGACGTCGTGGCCGTCTTCGAGCAACCGCACCACGGCCGTTGACAAGAGCACCGGCTGTCTCAAGTTGCGCACCCAGTAAGCGGCGTCGAGCGCCCTGCCGTCCTCGATCTCACCCGTTACCGTCGAGTAGAGGGTTACAGACGAGGACCGGGGGCGTATGCCTTCCAGAGCCTCAAACAGGTCGGGACGCAGGGGGTCCACCTGCGGGCTGTGAGAGGCGTAATCTACCCGGATCCGGCGGAACAAGACGTCTTGGCGCTCGAGTTCGGCCAAGACTTCTTCGAGCGCCGCCACTTCCCCCGAGAGCACGGTGGTGTAGGGGCTGCTGTTGACCGCAACCGAGACCCGGCCCTCGCGCCCGGAAATAGCGCGCTCCGCCTCCTCGAGCGAGAGCTGCACAACCGCCATGCTGCCATGCCCGCTGGTCTTTTTCACCAGCTGGCTCCGGCGGCAGATCACAAGCGCCGCATCTTCCAGCGTCAAGGCTCCAGCCACGTGGGCCGCCGCCACCTCGCCGAGGCTCTGGCCCACCACCGCGTCGGGCTCGACGCCCCATGAGCGCCACAGGACCGCCAGGGACACCTGCACAGCAAAGATGGCGGGCTGGACGACATCCACTTCGTCCAATCGGGAATGTGCTTCGTCAGCGGCCAGCTCCTCCAGCATGGACCAGCCCGTATACTTTCTGATCGCCCGGTCGCAGCGCTCCATCGCCTCCCGGAACGCGGGTTCCTGCTCCAAGAGCATCTGGCCCATACCGACCCACTGTGATCCCTGCCCCGAGAATACAAAAACGAGCTTGCGCCGTTGGTCGCCGAGCTTGCGGCCGGACGACATGCCAGGGCTGGCCACGCCTTCGAGGAATGCCTCTAATTGCTCCGCGAGCTGCTCTCGAGAGCTGCCCACCAGAGCTAGCCGATGGGCGTGGTGGGTTCTCCTGGCGCCAGCGGTGTAGCAGATGTCTTGCAAGGAGGAGGCAGCACCTTCCTCGGCGCGCAGGAATCCTATGTAGGCCCGTGCCGTGTCCTCGAGAACCTCGGGACTGTGGGCAGACAGGGGCAACAGGTGGGCTATGGCGGCCACTTCTCCTTCCACTCGGGGGACCTCCGGGGCCTCCTCTAGAACGACGTGGGCGTTGGTGCCGGAGATCCCGAAGGAGCTCACCCCGGCGCGGGCGGGTCCTGGGGAGTCCGGCCAAGGGCTGAGCTCCCGCTGCACTGTAAGGGGGAGGTTCTGCCAAGGGATGTTGGGGTTGGGTGCTCTCAGGTGCAGGCTGGGCGGTATGGTCTTGTGTTTGAGGGCGAGGGCGACTTTGATCAGGCCTGCCACCCCCGCCGCCCCCTCGGTGTGCCCGATGTTCGTCTTCACGGAGCCGACGACGCAAGGATGGTCATCAGGCCGCCCCTCTCCGATCACCGCCCCAAGGGCTTGCATCTCGACGGGGTCGCCCACCGACGTGCCCGTGCCGTGGGCCTCCACATACTGGACCTCACCCGGCGAGACGCCAGCGCTCCGGTAGGCCTCCTCGAAGACCGCCTCCTGGCCAGGGCGGCTCGGTGTCATCAGCAGGCCGCCACTGTCACCATCGTTGTTTACCGCACTGCCCCGGATAACGGCGTAGACGTCGTCCCCGTCGGCGAGAGCCGAGGAGAGCGGCTTGAGCACGACCACCCCGGCGCCCTCGCTGCGAACGAAGCCGTCGGCGCGCGAGTCGCCGAACTTGCAGCGGCCGTCAGGCGCTAGCATCTGCGCCAGCGAGAAGGCTATGTAGGGCTCGGGCCCGAAGATCAGATTTACCCCCCCGGCGAGGGCCACGGTACTCTCCCCGGAGAGCAGGCTCTGGCACGCGAGATGCACCGCGACGAGCGACGTAGAGCAGGCAGTGTCCACCGTCATACTGGGCCCCTGCAAGCCGAGCGCGTAGGAGAGGCGTCCGGAGAGTACGCTCAAGGCGTTACCCCCGGCGAAGTAGATGTCTATGTCGGCGGAGTCCTCCAGCAGGCTTCCGTAGTCGCTGTTGCACGTGCCCGCGAACACCCCGATCCGGCCGACGTCCAGCTTCTCGGGCACAAGCCCGGCGTCCTCGATGGCCTCCCAAGCCACCTCTAACAACACCCGCTGCTGGGGGTCCATGGCGGCGGCTTCGCGAGACGAGATTCCAAAGAAGTAGGGATCGAACTCGTCAACCCCTTCCAGAAAGCCTCCCCACTTGGTATTGAGCTTGCCTGGTATTCCTGGCTTGGGATCGTACACATCGCCAACGTCGAATCGGTCGGAGGGAATCTCCGTGATAGCATCAACTCCTTCGCGCAGAAGGTGCCAGAAAGCCTCGGGACCCTTCGCGCTCGGGAACCGGCAGCCGATACCGATTATGGCGATCGGCTCCATCCCCGTCTTCTCCATCTCGAACCTCCAGTCTCGGGGGCTACCACACGACCTTGCGTCGGGTCGATCTTCTAAGCCTGTCTGGCTCCCTTTCATTCCCTCTATCGGGCATGTGAACGACTCTTCTTGAGCAGCTTCCCTCCCAATTGGTCCCAGCTCGCTACTTTGAAAGCCCTACCCTCCAGCGTCAACGATAGTGTCATACTGGCCACGTACATATTGGAGCAGGCCTGCGACGCAGTCAACCACCCTGCCTTCTCCGATCGCATCCCACACTCTGTCGCAATAGGCTGAAAAGGAATCCCACGCGGTGGCGAACCAGCCCTGGTCTGCGACAACTTGCCAATGGCTTCGCTGCGGTCCTCCGGGTTCTGGGTGAGCGCCGCCCAGACCTCAGAGGCGTAGACGAACTGCGAACAGGTGGTTGTGGGCGAGGATTCGGAGGATCTCCCATAGTCGGATGGGTAATCTCATGGTCTCCGCGAGGCCTAAGTTACTGGAGCTGCGAGAGAACTTAGCGGCGTATTTCGTTCAATGCTTCGCGGACGAAGGAACCCTTAACTGATGTCTCGCCGGACGTAAACTTCGCGCATCTCCGGGTCGGCACTCTAGGAGACCTCAACTCAATACCTGGGGATGGATTCGTCCACAGAGGAGTAGGCGTCGAGGCCGCCTTCCAGGTTGAGGACGTTCTCGAAGCCGGCTCGCTGGAGGGCCATGGCGACGTAGGAACTGCGATTGCCGTGGTGGCAGATCACGATGGTCTCAGCGTCAGGGTCGAGCTCTGTGAAACGCCCCTCCAGCTGGGACATGGGGATAAGCTCTGAGCCCTCTATTCTGGCGAGCTCGAACTCCCATGGCTCGCGCACATCGAGCAACGCGGGACGTTCTCCGGCATCGAGCCTGCTCTTCAGAGCGCGAGGCGCTATGTTTTCGTAGTAGGAGGTTTCCATGTACCTAGAACTCGTAGTCGACGACGATGCGGCCTGTCGTTGTGGCGTCGAGCTTCTCGACGACGGCCAGATGTGCGGGATGCTCCATGTACTTCTGAAGACCGGCAGCGTCCTCGAACCTGGCGAAGAGGGCGTGGGTATATCCTCCGGAGCGGCCCGAGAAGTCCTCACCCACGGAGAGGTCCACGGTGCTAGGGACTTCTTCGCTCAAGCCGTGGATCGACGAGACGAGATCCGCGACCTCTTGTTGCGAGGCTTCTTCCCGAACGGCGAAGAACACGAGATGGTCCACCATATCTCTCCCCTCGGTCCCGAACATACCGTAGGGAGTCTAGCAGGAAGGCCGCAAGAAGATGCGGCGCGACTCATCTACCTTATAGAGACGTCCTTCTTGATCCCCAGGTGTGTTACAGGAGAAATCCTGATACCTTATGCCTGAACCCGCGAAGGACCTTCTGCAAGTCGCTTCAAGCGTAGAAGTTGCGGTCCCAGCGGTGGTTTTTGAGGACCTTCACCTGATCCTCAGGGAGTCCCTTGCCGTCGCCGACGGCCATGTTGCGCTCGACGTTGCGGACGGAGCGCATGCCGGGGATGACGGTCGAGACGGCAGGATGGCTCAGGATGTACCGGAGCGCTATCTCGGCCATCTCGTCCTCGCTCGCCCCTAGCTCGGAGAGGATGGCCCGCACGCGGTCGTAGACTTCTTGTTTGCGTGCGCCGCGGAAGTAGTCGTTACGGAAATCGCCCTCTTCGAAGGTGGTATCTGGTGTGATCCTACCCGTCAGGGAGCCCTCGTCGAACGGTACCCTGACTATGACGCCGACGTCGTGCTCCTGGCAGGCTGGCAGGAGCCGGTCCTCCGGGCTCTGATCGAAGACGTTGTAGATCACCTGGACGGTATCTACCACGCCGGTCTCGATGAGCCTCGCCGCGTTCGACGCCTGGTGGTCGTTTATGGAGACGCCGAAAGCACGGATCTTACCTTCTCTCTTGAGGTCCTCGACCGCCTCGAGCCAATCGCCCTGACCGACCCAGTCATCCTGCCAGACGTGGAACTGCTGCACGTCGATGGTGTCCAATCCGAGGTTGGAGAGGCTCTGCTCCGTACACTCCCTGACGTAATCTCCGGGGAACGCTTCTTCAGGGGGGAGGCCCTCAGGAGCAGGCCAGATCCTGTTCTTCGGCGGGACCTTGGTGGCGATGTGGATTATCTCGTCCCTATCTTGGACCAACTTCCCTACCAGCCGCTCGCTGTGTCCCTCCCCGTAAGCCAGGGCCGTGTCTATGAAATTGAGCCCGAGGTCTACGGCCCTGTTCAGGGCCTTCAGC
Source organism: Rubrobacter sp. (assembly GCA_036519935.1). Lineage (GTDB taxonomy): Bacteria > Actinomycetota > Rubrobacteria > Rubrobacterales > Rubrobacteraceae > Rubrobacter_D. Next base: position 10,599 of record DATDKO010000017.1, read on the forward strand.
GATTCCTCGTCCTTCGCACCGAGCCAGGCGTCGCCGGCGATGCCCCAAGCCCCGTAGCCAATCTCCGATACCTCAAGGCCCGTCCTGCCGAGCGTTCTGTAGTTCACGCAGCCTCCATGGGTAGTGCTTGCCGGATGGTTCCCCTTCTTGTTACCACGAGCGGGGCATCGCGAAACAGACGAGCATATATAATGCTTGCATGCAGAAGGAGGTATAAGGGGTGCGGATACTCGACGACCGCCGCGACGCGCTGGTAGAGCGGGAGCGGGAGCTTCTAGAGAGGCTGGTATCCTTCCTCAAGGACTTCGGTGCTCCCTCTGAGGACGTTGATCTCGTCCAGCGGGCGCACCAGGACCTCGAGGAGTTGTTCTTGCTGGTCATCGTAGGCGAGTTCAACTCGGGTAAGTCCGCGTTCGTCAACGCGTTGCTCGGGGCCGACATCGCCGAAGAGGGCGTCACGCCGACGACGGACCGCATCACCTTGTTGCGTCACGCAGACGAGCCCGTTGAGAAAGGGCGCGGTGACGGGGTTCTGGAGAAGGGGTATCCCAACGAGTTCCTGCGTGAGATCGCCATCGTCGATACGCCTGGGACCAACGCGATCATCCGCCACCACGAGGAGCTTTCCAGGGGCTTCGTGCCGAGGAGTGACCTGGTGTTGTTCGTCACCTCCGCCGAGCGGCCTCTCACCGAGAGCGAGCGCGGGTACCTCGAGCTCATCCGCGACTGGGGGAAGAAGATCTTGCTCGTCATCAACAAGGCCGATCTTTTGGCCGACGAATCGAAGGTCGAGGAGGTTCGCACCTTTGTGGATGGCGGCATACGTTCGGCTCTCGGCCTGACGCCCCCGATCTTTTTCGTCTCTGCTCTCCTTGCCCGCAAGGCCAAGGCGGCGACGAACGCTATGGAGCGTAACGCCCTCATGAAGGCGAGCGGCTTCGCAGAGCTCGAAAGCTACGTCACGGACCTGCTCGATGAAGGTGGCAGGGTCCGGCTGAAGATGGAGAGCCCACTAGGGGTGGTCGACGAGCTGAACCGACGTTACAGGGGAGCGGTGGACGAGCGCCTGGCGCTTCTCGAAGAGGACTTCAGGACCGCGGAGAACGTCGAGTCGCAGCTCGAACTATACAAGGAGGACATGGGAAGGGACTTCCAGGCGCGGATAGCCGAGATCGAGAACATAGTCTTGAGGATGAACGAGCGGGGCGACGCCTGGCTGGAGGAGAACATCCGCTTCGCCAACATCCGCGAGCTCTTCCGCCAGGAGAAGGTGAGCGAGCGTTTCAAGCGGGAGGTCGTGGCAGACACCGAGCAGCTCGTGGACGAGCGGGTGGAGGAGCTCATAGACTGGATGGTCGACAGGAACCTCAAGCAGTGGCGCATGGTCGTCGAGTACGTCAACCGCCGCCGCCAGGCCGAGTACGACGAGCGCTTGATCGGGGAGGTCGGCGACAGTTTCGAGTACAACCGCGGTCGGCTCATCCAGTCCGTCGGCAAGAACGCCCAGGCCGTGGTGCAGCGCTACGACAGGGAGCGCGAGTCCGAGAAGCTGGCGCTCTCCATCCAGGGCGCCGTCACCCAGACCGCCGCGCTCGAGGTCGGGGCCGTCGGTATCGGGGGCGTCGTCGTCGCCATCGCGACAACCCGCTTCCTCGACGTGACGGGGATTATCGCGGCTGCGATAGTCGCCGGCTACGGTCTGTTCATCCTACCGAACCGCCGGCGCAAGGCCCGCGAACAGTTCCGTGAGAAGACAGACTCCCTGCGCAGGCGCCTGGGTGAGGTCCTCAGACGTCAGTTCGAGGTTGAGTCCAACCGCTCCGTCGAGCGTATGCGGGAGGCCATAGGCCCCTACACCCGTTTCGTCCGATCCGAGCACGCCCGCATGACCCGCGCCGGAGAAGACCTGGCAGCCCTCGACGCGGAGACCCGTGCTTTGAAAGATGAGATCTCCGCCCCCGGGGTCGGGCCGAAGACATCTCTTTAGTACTAGTTTGCGGTGCGAAATAGGCCGGTCCTGTAGGATTCTTATGCCCAAAAAGCCCACAGGACCGGAGCCAATCATCATGATAGTCGATCGCTACGACCCCGTGAACCTCTTTGAGTTGGTCCCCAAGCTCGATCTCGAGTTCGAGCCGGAGCTTGCCCACCTCGATCGACTGCTCGATGACGACGAACTCTTCAGCCTCGTGAAAGCCGACCTTCTAAAACGCTATCCCAACTCAGGAAGGCTCGGGCGACAC